>JAZQDI010000144.1:0-40916 GCA_045546715.1 Oscillospiraceae bacterium
TGGCTACGATCCGCCTTCCCTGCGCAGGGAGACATACCGCTCATTGGCCGGTTTGGAGGGGCAGACCCGCCAGGCTCCATGCAGCTTCCTCGCCGCGGCGGCGCAGGAGAAAAACCACTTGCGCCAGCTCGTAACGGTGTAGTCCACGTATTGCACAGCGTCAGACTCGGAATACAGCGACTGCACGCAATTGAGAATCACGGCTCTGCCTCGCGCATGTTCGCGCTCGGCGAGCAGCACGGTCTCCCGCTGCGAATAGCCAAAGAAATCCATCAGCAGCACGGCGTCACAGCCGTGGTCAGCCGGAAGAAGCCGACGGACGCCGTCATCCGACGGCACAACATCATAAAAACGAGTCTCCATCCCCGCGCGCTGAAACGCAAGGATCATATAGTCGCAGCAATACGCCGGGAGACAGACAGAACGGATGTTTCGTTCCTCCATCAGATCCCGCGCAATGAGCTCCAGCGCCGTGCGGCCGGCCATGGCATATAACGTATTCTCCTCCGGGTCTGCAGGGACGCTTTCACACTGCGGCACGTCCCAAAATTCACTGCCGAGTTCCATTCTCTTATCCATTGACCGGTTTTCTGAGCTGTACGCGCTCCATCCGGAATCCAAACCGCTCATACAACCGGATTGCGCCGGTATTGTTCGCCTCTGTGTGGATATAAAGCGCGGGAATCCCGCGATCCTTGGCCTCAGCTTCTGCTGCTTCCAGCAGCATCGTGCCAAAGCCCTGACCGCGAAGGGACTCATCTACATGAACCTCGCTGACGTAGACCCTGCGCTCCTCCCGGAACTGCACTTCATACGCCCAGAGGTAGCCATGAAGCGTCTGTCCGTCGAAGACGCCGTACACGATGGCAGACCCGTCCGCCATGTGGGAAATCATGCTGCGGATCTTCGCCTCGGCTTCCTCCGCGGTAAAACACTCCAGACAGGAGCAGGCCCTGCTGTTGCTGAAATAATAATCTGTCAGCGTGCGAAAATTCGATTCCGCTTCCGCAACCGTTATTTTCCGAATTTCCAAATCGGGTCCTCCGTTCCTTACACAATGATGGGACAGATCAGATCCTCCAGCCGCTCCATGAAGCTCCACATCTGCTCGGAGCTGTCGAAGCGCAGACCGACACAGCCCATCCAGGATGCGGCGTTTTCCGTGTCCTCCAGCACCGCGCCCGGCTCATAGAACAGTTCCTGATAGATGATACGGTCTCGAATTTCCTCAGAGAACCGGACCTCCCGCAGCACGCCGGCATTTCTCGGAAACACCAGATGCCACGCCGTGAACCGCTCCGGGCGGACATAGGTTTTCAGCTCGTTCCAGTAGGAATCGTCGCCCACCGCAGTGGTGACCAGCAGACGGTCCAGATCGATCCCGCTGTGCAGTTTAATGGCGAGGGGAATCTTGTTTCCGCCCTGACGTGCGTTGATCTCAATTAAAAACAGGTCATCGGATTCCGTAAAGTACAGCTCCACGTTATACTGTCCGTGCTGAATATCCGCTGCGCGAAACGCCTCAGTGAGCGTCTGCTGCAGCTTCTCGTAATGCTCAGCATCCAGCTCAATCGGAAAAATGTAGGTCATCGGGATCATGGGAGCAGCAGGGCTTCTGCGCGTGAAAAACAGACCATCCCACAGGATCTCGCCGTGGTTGAGAAACAGATCGCCCTCGATGACCGTCAGCGACGGCATCGGGATATAGCTTTCAATTGTCACGAGATCGTTTCTGGAGAACTCCCTGCAAACCTCATATGCCCGTTTCAGCTCTTCCGTTGTGGTATCCGCAGTGATCAGGTGCGTTCCTCTCGTGCCGGAACTCTCACTCGGCTTGATAATTGCTGGAAGTGAGATAGAGGAAATCGTCTCCTGCAGTTCGGGGAACGACGAAACCTCCGCAAAGTCAGGGGCAAATTGCCCGATGCTTTTCTGCAGCGCACGAAACTCTTTCTTGGAGACCAGTTTTTGAATCGAAGCTTCCGAATTACCGGGCAGCCCCAGTGTTTCGCATACATATGCCACCAGCTGCATGACGGCTTCCGTGTTTGCCGCAACGCCGTCAACCGCTTCTTTCCGGGCAACCTCCAGAACCGCATCCCGGTCTATGATACTGACCTGGTAAAACTTGTCCGAAAGCGGGATTCCAACCGCCTCCGGGTTATAATCGCACAAAATAACCTGCAGACCTGCATCCTTCGCAGCCTGAATCAGGCCAATCTGATTCGCGCCGCCGCCAAGTATCAATACCTTCTTCATTTTGCCGCAGCCTCCCTTTTCTTCAAAAGATCCGGGCGCTGAACACTGCGGGTCTCATGCAGGCTGAGGTTCGCACCAACCTCCGGCGCACCCACATCGTCACGTTCAAACACCTTTTTGATCGTCAGAAAAAAGATCTTAAAGTCCTGTTTGAAAGACATGTTTTTTACATACTCCACATCATAGGCGAACTTCTGATCCCAAGTAATACTCGTTCGTCCGTTCACCTGCGCAAGACCGGACATGCCGCCGCGGCAGGTATGGCGAACGCTCTCCTCCTCAGAGATGTACGGCAGATACTCCACCGGCATCGGGCGCGGGCCGATGAATGCCATGTCGCCCTTGAGAATCGAGAACAGCTCCGGCAGCTCATCGAGGCTGGTGCTTCGGATGAAGTTGCCGAGCTTTGTCATGCGCTCGGCATCCTGCAAAAGCTTTCCGTTCTCATCCGTTTCATTCGTCATGCTTCTGAATTTATACATCTTGAAGGGTTTCTCATCCTTGCCGATGCGGGTGGCGCTGTACAGCACGGGGCTGCCCAGCTTCACACGGACAGCGATTGCCGTCGCAGCCATGGGGATCGCCGTAACAACCAACGCCGCACAAGCGCCGCAGAAGTCAATACTGCGCTTGATGTATTTCTCGTAGAAGGTCTCTTTACGCATCCTCTAATCCTCCAAAAAGGGGCATATTACTCCATATTCATACAGATTAGATTTTAACACAACAGGCCTCTGCCGTCAACGCGGGCAGGCATATAATTCAGATCTTATTATTTGTTTTATTTCATGCAAAGTGCGACGAAAAGCGCAGTGATTAAACACATGACGGAAGCCCGCAGTCAATGGATTCTTTAACACGGCTCATCACGTTGTCTGCACAGTTTTCGCAGAGAAAAGAGAAGCTCTGTCGGAATGAACCGACGAGCTTCTCTAGAATACGAATTATACGTTCCATATGATCTCCACATTGTCCCCGTCGATCTCGATTCGACGGATGAACTGCGCGGCGATCGTTTTCTGATCCTCAAAGGAGAGGCTGCTGAACACCAGCTTGGAGGGCAGAGCAGGACGGCTCTGCTCCCGCTTGCGGGCGGAAATCAGCTGCAAGCGCTCCTCCTCAATGCGGGCGAGCGCCCGGTGCAGATAGGCAGGGGAGAGCGAGGCGTCTTCTGCGAACGCGTCCATTAGGCGGTCGGCCCGGCGATCCAGTTCCTCCAGCTGCTTGGCGTATGTATCCGTCTCGGCGATTACCGGCTGCTCCTCCGGACACTCGTCCAGCATGGACTGGATCTGTGCCGCGACAATATCCTCCAGCTCAGTCAGATCCGCAAGGATGCGCGCATCACAGATCTTGCGCCCATAGCGGCCGGAGCACTGCAAATATCGCCGTCCCTTTGCAAAGGTAATTCGCACGCTGTAGCCGCATTTGGCGCACTTCATCAGCCCCGTGAGCCAGGAGTGCGTACCCTTGCCGCTGCTGTGAAGCTGCTGATTCTGTGACAGCTTGTTCTGGCAGTCCAGAAACAGCTGCGCCGGCACGAAGCCAAGGCTGTTCATGACGGAAACACTGTGATCGCGCACATCGGTGTATTTCTTCTGCGCCCGATCCCGCTTCCCTACCAAAAGCAAACCGTGTTCGCCATCAAAGTCCTCCGGGGGCGAAGTAACATTCGCGCCCAGCGCCTGATAGTGCAGCCTCACCTGCTCGTCCGCCATAACATACGCAGGATTATGCAGCACGCGGGAGACTGCCACGTTGTCCCACGACTCTCGCCTCGCGCTGGGCACACCATCTTCCGTGAGCTTGCGTGCGACTGTTCCCAGCGTGGCGCCCGGCTCGGCATAAGACTGAAAAATCTCCAGCACCGTCGCCGCCTGCGTTGGCTCCATCATCAGTGTGGGCACCATCCGCCCGGTTGCATCCTGACAGCGTCCGATAGTAAAGCCATACGGCGCGGGGCCGCCGGGCCAGGAACCGAGGCTCGCCCGACGGTAATAGTTGTCCTTCACGCGCTCGGCGGTCGTCTCGCGCTCCAGCTGGGCAAACACCATGATGATGTGCAGCATGGCTCGTCCCATGGGCGTGGAGGTATCGAAGTTCTCGTTGACCGAGACAAACTCCACATTGCAGGCTTTCAGTGTTTCCCACAGGCGGCCGAAGTCGGCCACACTGCGGGAAAAACGGTCCAGACGATAGACGTACAGCTTCTCGATCTTCCGCGCCTCGATGTCCTTCATCAGCCGCTGAAAGTCCGGCCGCTGGGTATTCTTTCCGGAATACCCGCGGTCGGCATAGACCACCAACGGCTGGCCGGCAGTGGTCTCGCAGAGCTGAATCTGCCCTTCGATTGAGATGCTGTTTTTCTTCTCCACTGACTGGCGGGCGTAAACTGCATATGCCAATCAGCTCACCCGCTTCTCTTTCCGTTCCGCCTGCACCAGCACTCGGCAGCTCTGCTTCAGATCCTTCAGCCGCTCCATGCGTTCGGTGTGATCGGAATACGACGGGTGCGTGTGCTTCACCTTCATGGCGGCACCTCCCGGTTGGAGCATATGCGGGAAGGTGACGGAAGTTTCCTTGATGCGATCAGTCACACGCCTCGCCTCCCTTCTGGAGGTTCAGGCACCAGACAGCATAGAGCACATACTGGGCGTTCATGTCGTCATAGGCATATTCGTATTCCCAATCGTCCAGCACCACGAGCCACTTCCGGCCGCGATGAATCCGGTCACCGGTTGCGCTGTCATAAATGGTCTCGCAGATCTCGTAGATACCATCCTCCAGCTCGTAATTCCACATCTCTTCGTAAAAGCCGTCGATTTCGTCCGGCTCGAGAAACCGCCGATGGAGGATGTAATTGGGGTCGCTTCCCGTGATTTTCGCCACGTAGGCGTGGGCAAACACGAAGTCGGACACCGGAAGATGAAGACTGCAGAGGATCATTCCGCCGCCTCCTCTCCGTACCGAGCGAGGAATGCCGGAAGCGAAATGCCCTCATAGGCGCAAAGGGCCGCCACATACTGTTCCCGCGCCGTTTCCGCGTTGCAGAGCTGGCGGGCGTATTCCCGGCTCTGACCACCCAGCCGCTCCGCCAACTGCTCCAGAGACAGGTTTTCCAGACGGCGGTAGCGTGCAATGACGTTCCGCCCGTTCAGCGACTTGGAGGGACGCTGGTATCGGTCGCCCGGGCTCAGAAGCGCATCGTCATATTCCTGAATCAGCGCACTGAGCGTGGTACCCAGAGCAGAGGCCAGCTTGCAGAGCGTGGTGACGTCCATCTTGTCAATCGGGAGATCATTCTCATAATGCAGAATGCGCTGCACCTGCACGCCGGAGCGTTCAAAGAGGTCCTTACGGCTCAGCTTATGCTTCAGACGGAAGAATTTCACACCGTTCATCAGGCCGCACCTCCCTTCCGCACCCGATACTGGCTCGGCGTAATGCTGCGGCGCAGCACCTCGTCCGCCGTGTAAATCTCATAAGCCCAGTCGGAGTGCTCGCGGAGGTTATAGAGCCGATAGAGGCGATATTCCATCCCGGTCTTCTGGCAGTGCCGGGCAAAGGCCAGCTCACCCGCCGTCATGAAAAACGGCTCGTCCGGGTTATCACTCAGCGTGGACTTCACTTCGATATACCGGCGCTGACTGCAATCGTCGGAGAAGGAGAGCAGATCGAAGCCCGCCCCGAGCTCATCAGCATAGTTGGCGTTGACGAGGTTCTCGAATCCGGTGCCGGCCAGACGCTCCCGCTCCAGCTTCAGCACCAGAATCTCACCGAGGTCGCCCACCGTCTCCCGGATTCGCGCTACGCGGTGCAGATGCTCCTTGCGCTCCGGCGATGCCTTCACCGGGGTCTGCGTCATGCCTGCCAAGGCGGTGTAGTCGTTGTACACCAGCGTGTCGACGGGCACCTGAAAGTGCTCGGCAACCCGGCGGAGCGGGCCGACCTGGCCGAAATGCCCGAATTCCATGCGGTTCACCAGGCAAGCGGAGACGCCCGTGGCCGCCTGCACCTGCGCGAGCGTCTCCCCGCGGGCACAGCGGAGGAACCGGACGACGTTGTCCGGCTGGGGATTGGGTTTCCTGCGTTTGGTCATCAGAATCAACCTTTCTCACGATAGATTGAAAACAAAAACACCGTGCAGGGTGCAAAACCTACACGGTGTGGTTCGATTCTGAGCCAATGGGTATACTCCTCCCCTGTTTTGAGACCAAATTTCTTCTTGCCAGCCACGGTCAAAGAAGTTATACTAATCCCGTACAGTGGTGCGGAGCAATTCCGTTGTGTAGGGTGGATGCATCACCCTCGCAGGTGTATAGGAGCGCCAACTCCTATACACTGCCGCTGTATTTTGTTTTCTGGACTAATTATACCACATTGCTGCGCTAAAGTCAAAGGTGAGGGAGTTGTCACTAGGCTCTCTATCTACATACTTCTAATATGAGGAGGGAATTCATTTTATTGTTCAAATAACTCTATAATATCAGAACATCACTTCCCATTCATTAGAATTAATTTCAATATCACAAAACAGATATTATAATCGCCGGAACCAATGAGGATTGATGTCCCTCGTTGGCTCCGGCGCTATTTGATTTAAATGTCCACTAGGCTTTACACCTTGATAACTTCAAGATACTCCGTCTGGATTGAATGCTTTAAGCATGATGACTGTCCGTTTAACTCAGAGCCCAACAAAATGAGCTGATATTTTGCTCTGGATGTCACGAGGTAAAGCATATTGTACGCAGAATAACGAATGAAGTTTTGCGAGATGTCGCTCGTGCCCGCCGTCTGGGGAACGCGCCCCTCATCTACGCCGATAACAATCACCGCCTGAAATTCAAGCCCATTGATTTCATAGGGAGAAGCAACAGGAACAGATACGTCATCAAACCGGTCCTGGTCTATTCTTTTCATCTGTTTCTTTGTACGCCTTTCCAGTTCGTTTAGGCCTTCCGGAGAAAGGAATCTTTGATCAAATGAAACCACCACAATATCTTTCGGCTTGCAATGCAGAGCCTTTGTAATCTCATCAATATGCATAGCAATCGAGTCAATCATGCAAGTGTCATTTCGATACATAAAGAGTTTTGGCTTCTCGAATTTCCTTTCTTCATCAAGTGTGAAGCTATATTGGATATCCCGATATGGATCAATGAAGGATTCCTCAAACATCAATGTTCCAGATGCAGCGATTGCTGCACAAAAAGCAGTGATTTGCGGAGAATTACGGAAAACAGTCTGGTATTTTTTCTCCACAAGCTTTCCAAATGCATTTTCGGTATAGTCATGCTTCCGCTCTCCTCGGTCACCAACCGCCTGGCTATAATCCAACGCAAAACAAATCGGAATGTTTTTCTTTTGAACATCTTTCGTCAAAAAATGGAATACACTCTGTTCATTGATATTAAACAGATGCATCTCATCGACGATGATATAGTCATAACCTTCCGTTGCCCGTTCTCTTCTCCATACAGGTGCATTCAGACGGGACAGTGCCTCCAATACCACATCGTCAACATCATAATTGCTATTCAGCTGCAAACTTTTCTGATAAGCGTTGAAAATGCGGAAAATCAGTTCTTTGTCTTCCTTTTTACTACAGGGCAATCCATTTTTAATAGAAGCAAGTTCATAATACTGATCGATTGTCCCATCCGTTCTTCCCTTGATTTGAACACTGAATTCATGTGCAAGCAACTCACATATTTCATTGTCAGGGGTGTTTTCAAATAGTTCCCGAATCCGTTGCGAAACCAGAGGCATATACGTCGCAATGGTATGATCCTTTTTGGCAGTCTGATACGCCTCTTCAATCAGCATCAGCTGAAATGTTTTCGAGTCGCCGGCGTCTCGTTCAATTAGCGCATCAGCTTCAATATTAGCAAAATCCCTGCAATAATCCAACAGCGGAATAAATACAATTTGCTGTTGACTTACGGGATTCAGAAAATAATCGCTTTCATCATACATCGAGAATATTTCAAGATTACGCTTATAGGTGGATTGGCTGTGCGTAAAGAAAATGATCTTAAATGGTTCCCCGGATGACTTATGATGATTGAGAAGCTTATACGCCCTCATAATCAAAGACAATGTCTTCCCGGTACCTGCTGCACCATCAATTCGAATGGGAGACTGTAGATCCGGTGAATCCACAACCGATCGCTGCGCTTCTGTCAGATTATTATACTGCATATTATAATCCCAATAAATGAAATCTTCTCTCCTTTCGATCTGTGTACCGGTTGCGCTGCCAAGCGGCTTCCCGGCACTCGTCTGTCCTTTAACATTTACGGTAAATCGTTTTTGGATCTCATAATATAAATCAGAATACGCTTCACCTGCTTTCTTGAGCATTGTTGTATCCACCGTCTCTTCACCATGGAAATCGTCGGCACAGTATTTATAAGCTAACAGCGGGAATGTGATTCCCCGCTTGGTCAACCTGTCAATTTTATTTGATCGCTCAATTACAATGCGTCTTTTGTCCGGAATTACATACGGAAACACGATAGATTTTGTTCCGCTCACTCTTTCTGAGAATGAGAACGGTTGACGATTCCAAATTCTTGTAACGGTTCGGAACGACTTTTGCATTAACGTAAGCAAGTTTGCTGGATTGTCCTGCTCGATCATAATGTTACACGTCGTAAGATCAATGCAAAAAATCTTGCGCTCTTGCCCATCGTTTCTTTTTCTTCCGATAAACAGAACCCCTTCTGATGTGTATTCAATAGCAATGTCTTCGAACATCTCGGATTGCCCTCTTTGGCAGCAATGATCGACAAACCGCATTCCCTGCGGATATTCGATGCTTTGGAGCGTTTTCTTGCTGATCAATGTCGATACTGCATTCTCATCAAATAGTAAATATTTCATCTCTTTATCCCTCACATATTTTTTCTACAAGTCGTTTATAATCTGCCTCCCGCGCGCCATCCACACCAATTCGGATAAAACCATTTGAGAATCGCTGCATCAAATGCTCCCGCCACGGAGAATCGACCGCACCCTCCACGTCCACAAAATCATTCTCGTTCCGCAGCCAAAACTGTTTAGACAATCTGTCTCGATCCTCATAGAGTTGTCCATTCTGTTGGACGCACAAATAGTCGATTCCCGGCGTAGCGATTTTCTTTACATCATCTACACTTAGATATCCGATTTCCTGCAGATCCACGATCAAGCCATCTGCTTTTGTGCCATGCTCCAAATAGGTATCGTTCGGCAAATAATAATAATGAAGGATCTCCCCTTTGCTAACTCTGCCCAAATAATCCAAAACACATTTCTGTTCTGCAGCAATCAGTGCTTTTCTCTTATCATAATCCATGCCTGGATCCGAAAAACGATGGAATTTGGCATAGGATTCATCTAATTTTCTTCTCTGTTTTCTATTCATTTCGACAGCGTTGAAAATCGTGGAAACCTGATCTGGCAGCAGTTCACATATTAAATCCACATTTAGCTGACACGTCTGGAGCGCAGTTTTGAGCCCGGATTTCAAGTTCTGAATATAGTGATTATAAACTTGTTCATACCCCACCTTGGTACAAAACCATTGTTTTGCATCCACCGCCGTTAAGTAATAGTATTTGGGGATCTTATGATTTGCAATGTCGCAGCTAGCAGAAATAATTATGGCATAACAACATATTTCCGGATATTTTTCCGATCGGAACCCGTACAATATGGTTCCCTGGCCAATGATCATTATGAAATCCTCCTTACAACCGCTTTTAAAGAAATATGCCGAAACTGGTCGAAAAAGGGACAAGCAAAGATAAAAACGCACCCCGCTGCCAATCATCCAGATTGACAGCGGGGTGCGTATTATCTTGATGCATTTTATCAGGTAATGGTTTTGGTACCGGTTTGCACTGATTGCGAATCATGGCCACTACTGTTTTTAGCATAAAAAGTGATAATCACATAGTAGCTTCCCGGGGTGACGGTGTAGGTCTCCACGTCGGAGTGATAAAACGTATTGCTGCCCATCATGCCGCCGCGACCAGAACTGGTGTGCCAGATTGTTGCAACATAATCGCCGTTGCTTTTATAGATGGTGATACAAGATGCGCCAATTTTGGTCATGGTTCCCGTACCGGTAATATCAAAATCCACTTTCAGCTTTCCGCTTCCGCCATTGATGATGCTGACAGAATAGGAACTGATATATGCGCTTGCGTCCGGAGAATCCGGAGGGATATATGCCGCAGCTGCGCTGACCAAAAACAGCGCGGACAGGACAAGAAGCATAGAAATCACTCGAAGGCTCTTTTTATACATTAGTTTAATTCCCCTCATAGATGGAGTCAATCATTCTGATCAACTCTTCATGAGAAGGAACATTCTGTATGGAGCATTCCATATCTCCTCTCGACCATGTTGCTGTGTAAAGTTCAAGATTACCGACTATATAATGGTCCACATTATGAACTATGTATCGTTCCGGCTCTGTATCATTTTTCTGATACTCCGTCGTTGCTTCAGCGTTTTTCAGCAGACGGTACTGCAGCATGATAGAGTCATCGCCATTATTCAACATGGTCGTAAATACAGTTGCGTTTTCTCTTTCATCACAAAGGGTCGCCGCTGCCTCATACCCCTTCGGGAGATAGGTCGGAAGCAACATTGCTGTTGGAACACCATGATCTTCCATTAGGTCAAATAGTTCCTGTAACTGAACAGGCAACGAATTGTCTAGCACGGTATTTTTTGTCGAATACCCAAACGTCTCCTTCGTCCACTCAATGAATGCGCTCCAGAGGTTACTGCCGTTTGCGCTGGGGATGAGACTCCCGGCGGCGAAGATTACGATGGCGACCGCCGCTGCAATGCCGACGATGCGCGGGAGTATCTTTTTCGGCTTCTTGGTCTTTGGTGTTATGGATTGCCCATTTTCAATGTCCGTCTCATGCTCGGCCTCAGCACCTTGCGCCGCGGGGCGCAGATGCTCCTTCTTAATGTTTTCCCACGCTGCATCCAGCGAGGGAGAGGGCGTTTTGCCCACCCGCTTTTCGATTTCTTCTAACACGAACAGTATGGTATCCGTGCTGATCCGGTCGTCCGACGCAAAGTCACCATCCAGAATCGCATTCAGCTCATCCAAGGACAGCCGCTCCAGTTCGGCGGGATCGGTCAGGTTAAAGTTGTCATGATTTGACACTTAAGTACCTCCTTCTGTCTTATATATGCTCGCAAGGAGCCAGACAGGGACAATCCTCTTTCCATTCTTCTTATTTCTCTTCCAAAAGCTGTTCACGCATGCGCTTCGCTGCACGCTGTTTTCGCTTCTTGCAAGCTTCGTTGGAAATGCCGAGTTCCTTCGCTGCCTCCGGAATGGTATATCGCTGCACAGCGACCATCTCGATCAGTCTGAAATCCTCCAGCGAGAGCAGATCGCTAAACTCGACTGCATGATAATCATCCCGGTATTGTGTATGTACATCTTCCAGACTGCCGCTGACCATGGTGGCTTCCCGTTCCGCTTTCCGGTTCATGGCTTTGATCACGTTGATCAGCGTCTGCATGAGCCAGCCTCGTGGGTTTGGATGCTTCATCACCTTTTCCGCCTGCTCACAGAGAACCACCAGAGCGTTTTGCACGGCTTCCTCGGCAAGCTCAGGCCTGCTCAGCCTTCGGGCTGCAAGATATCGCAGCTTGAAGTTCATTTCTGCATAGAGCGCTTCAATGAAGCGGTCCCGCTCCTGTATTGGGTTTTCGGCCATCCTCTCACATCCTCAGTTTCGGATATTAAGATATTATATTTCATTTTTCTAGCAACTGCAACCAAAATAGACGAATTTGCCCCTTTTTGTCCCCTTCTTCTATCGAATCGGCATATATTTTATGGTGTAATATGTGTCAGTTTTCGCTCGAATAAAAATACAAATTTCATGAAGCACACTTCATGGAACATGGTTTTCAGAGCCGCTACAGTTATGAAAAACATGATGAAAGATAGGGGATTGCGTCGAATGAATGAATACAAACTAATCACAAGGCAGTATCTCTCCACATATTCTGATTCATTTCGCGCGAGACGAAATCTCACGCAGGAGCACATGGCTGAAAAACTTCGTATTTCCAGCAGAGCGTACAGCGATCTGGAGCGTGGGAAATGCTGTTTCTCCTGTACCTCTCTGCTTTTTTTGATGATCATGCTGGAGCATGATGAAGTGGATTCCCTGCTCATCGGGTTTCAGAAAAAGGTGAATGATTGGGAGAACGGAGGTAACGATGGAGCTTTCATTTGAACTGGTACAAGCGAGATGTCTGATGAACCGCCTCGGAATTACGGCGAATTATACCGGATATCACCATGCCGCGCACGCCGTCATGCTTTCGGCGCATGAACCGGAGCGGTTGCTTCTTGTGACGAAATGGATCTATCCGGACGTGGCAAAGCAATACCGCACCACTTGGCGCGGTGTGGAGCGGAATATCCGCACAGTCAGCAAACTGGCATGGGAGAAGAATCGCGCCGAACTTGAACGTATGGCGCAGCACGCCCTCCCGGCTCGCCCCTCCGCCGGAGTGTTTCTTGCAATTCTGGCGACGCACGTGCAGCTGGAACAAGGCAATAAAGCAGTACCGCCGGAGGGATAATCCTCCGGCGGATTTTTTTCGACAGATATTTCAGTCCGCCGTCCCTTTTTCGACCTTTTTCGGCATATTTATCTTAGGGGAATACTGACTAGAACAGCATTCCTCTGGAAACTTGAAGAAAGGAGGTTGGAACATGGCATACGAAAAACCTGAAGTGTTGGCGCAGAGCTCGATCCATATGGCTGAGTGCCGTCCGAACACGAAGCCCAGTGGTCGTCCCTGCAACCCGCCCAGACCCAGTGGCCGTTAATAGGACACACTGACCATGGCGGCGATGCTTTCATTCGGCATCGTCGCTTTCTTATAAAGGAGCAATCTATGTACTACCAACGTAAAGCGAATATTTTATTTCGAGACTTTGGCGATTTCGGCTACCTGTCTGACAATAGAAATTTCGGCTATAAAACCGCAAATAATGCGGAACCAGAAATCGGAGATCGAATTCTTTCAAAATCTGGTACCCTCTTTGTTTCTATGCTTCAGTACACGCCTCAGTCTTTGGATGAACTGTCTGAAAAAATTGCATCTGTTTTCCAAGATGTACAAATCAGCGAAATCAAGCTGGACGCTCGAATGTTTTTTGATGAACTCTCACGGGAGGGATTCATCTCCTCCGGAACGAGCGCTGAAAGCTGTATAACAGCTGACAAGCGCATCTCATCAGCGCCATCTATACCAACGTCAGAAACAATCTCAACACAAGAGTTCTTGGAGTCTTACTTTGACAGGACTCCTTGGCTCAGCAGTCTTCACATCGAAATCACCGGAAAATGCAATGAACGATGTGTTCATTGCTATATTCCACACGAGAACAAGATCCACTCTATGCCACCAACACTTTTTCAGCGCATTCTGAAGCAGTGCATTGACCTGAATCTTCTCCATATCTCCATCAGCGGCGGCGAGCCAATGCTTCATGGCCATTTCATTTCGTTCCTCAAGGCTTGCAGAGAAAACAATTTTTCGGTAAACGTTCTTAGTAATCTTACTTTGTTGACGGATGAGATCGTTCTTGAAATGAAGCGTAATCCTCTGCTGAGCGTTCAAACCTCCCTTTACGCAGTCGACCCGACGATTCATGATTCAATCACGTGTATGCCCGGAAGCTGTGAGAGAACAAAAGCTTCCATATTAAAGCTGTTAGAAAACGACATTCCCGTTCAAATAAGTTGTCCGATTATGAAGCAAAATCTGGGCTACTATGAAGGTGTTCTGCATTGGGGACATGATCACAACATCAATGTGAACAGTGACTATGTGATTATCGCCAGATATGATCATTCAGATCTGAACCTCTCCTGCAGATTGAGCATTGAAGATATCGAACAGATCATGGAAAAAGAAGCACTTAGCAACCCGGAGCTTATTACAAAAATCAAATCTGATGCGGAGGCCAAGAAATCCGTATCCACGAATGATCCGATATGCAGCGTTTGCAGTTCATCTCTCTGCGTCTCAGAGACGGGTAATGTTTATCCATGCGCAGGCTGGCAAGATTATTCAATTGGTAACGCAAATGAATTGTCCCTTCAAGAGATATGGAGCAACTCTCCAAAAGTGAAATATCTAAGAGAATTGAGACATAAGGATCTCGCCGCCTGCGAGCACTGTTCAGATAAGCTCTACTGCACTCCATGTCTGGTTCGTAATGCAAATGAAAGTTCAAGCGGTGATCCGTGTGAAGTTAACAAGTTCTTTTGCCGAACTGCAGGACTTCGGAGAAAGCTGGTTTCTAAATACGAAATCGAAACTAAGTGCTAATAATAAACAGAGCTGATTCAAAGCCTAATACACATTCTGCGTTTATATTCCCTGTTCAAAAAGAAATCATGGATTGGGTAGAAATCTTCCGAAAAATATGCCATAATAATAGAAAGAAATCTATTCTTGAACAAGGAGGGACGTCAAATGGGCATTGAGGTAAAGCGCAATGTGTTGGAAAAGGGCTGGAAGCGTTTTATGATTATGTCTCAGGATCGCCGCGTCGCCTCTATTCGGGAAGACGGAACCTGCACGATCTACGCAAAGCGCCTCATGCCCTATGATCTGTATCTGGAGCCCGTGAAGTCAAACGATCTTGACACCAAGATCAACAATCGGGAGAATTTCTATCATTGGTGCGCTTCCCGCGTTCTGACGCTGGATCGAGAATATGCCAAAGAGATTCTCAACACCATTGGCGCAAAGCAGGCGGTCACCGACCGCGACCGCGCGACGATCGCCCTTTCCTACCACGCCCTCAGTCTCACTGACGTCTACTGGATTAAAGCAGCCGATGAGAAAGTTACTTTCGCAGAACTCAGCCTGTTTCGCCATTCTCTGTCCGGCGCATTCTCCGACGTCAGCTTGGGCGGCAAGCAGCTCACAGTTCAAAATGAGGAGCTTCTTACCTGGAGTGACGTCGCCGGAGACGTCGGCACACAGGGCGTTGCCCCAAAGGCATGGATTCGGGAAAACGGTACGTTTTATCTGCTGAAAAACGGTGATGCGCGTGACGTGGAAGCAGAACTATTGGCCTCCAAAATCATCCGATGCTTTGATGTAAAAAGCGTGACTTATGAGCCTTCCACTTTTGATAACAAGCTGGTATCCAAAAGCGAGATCATTACGAGCGAGGACTACAGCATTACCACGATGGAAGCAGTCGAGATTTACTGTCTGAATCATAACAGAAAGCCGGAAGATTTTGTGTTGGAGCAAGATCCCTATCATTTCCACATGATGAATCTGATCGACTATCTGGTCGGCAATACCGATCGTCACTGGGGCAACTGGGGCTTTCTGGTGGAGAACACCACGAACAAGCTCTGTGGGCTGTTTCCTCTGATGGATTTCAACAAGTCGTTTCAAGCATATGACTCTCTGGACGGCGCCCGCTGCCAGACCATCAGAAGCCGCAAGCTCACCCAGCGCGAAGCCGCGCTGGAGGCTGTCCATGCTGTTGGACTGAATCAGATTCATGAAGTACAAACATCGTGGTTCAAGGACACCGTCTGTGCAGACATGTTCTTCCGCAGACTGGAGTTGCTGCAGCAAGCAGCGAAAACTTAATTTCACAAAGCAGAAAATGCCGCCTGAAGATAATCAGTCTTCAGACGGCACTCTTTTTCTTTACTTTTTGTTGTCAGCTCTGGCTATTCTTGCTCTGTCTCAGCCTGGCCAGATTCATTGCGCGATGGAGTCCCTGTTCCATGTTCAGAGGACCGAAGTCCGAGCTCTGGTTCGGAATCGGCGTAGACACAATTTCCAGACGCACACCATACATGCTCCGCGCCGCAGAAGCCAACTCAAAATCAATCGAGTCACCGGACTCCGTGCAAAGCACAGTTCCCTCCAGAACGCAGCCATCGCCAAGACTTTCTGCGGGAATCACAATACTCTGAACACCCGTAGGCAAGCCGACCGCGCTCACTCCGTTCTTGTCCATCACAAGCGTCTGAACCTCCAGATGCCTATGAGGGAGTTCTCGGGAAAAGAACACTCGGTTCCATTTGCAGGCAATCTCCCAGAGGCGATCCAGATCGTTATACTGCTCCCGAAGGCCCGGCATCAGAGCATCCATGTCATGGCCCATCACATACCTCCGCTCCATCAAGGTAAGCTGAGACCCGCTCTGAAGCCACGTCCAGAAGTTTCTCCGGAGAACATACAGTGTCAGCGTATCCTGCTCATCCGTATTCTGCGACTGGGTGATGTCATCCAGCGCCATCAGCAGCGCACAGTCCATCAGGATGTCCTCATTCAGGAAGGGAAACACCTTCTCTTTGGCAAACTGCGCCAGCATCGCATATCGGCACAGCTCGCCAAAGCTGTTCCCGACACAGCAGATATAGCCTTCGGGTTCCTTTCCGGTCACACGGCGAATATAATCGCGCCGAAGCTCCAGAATCTCTGCCAGTTCCTCGTGAATCGGAATCCGCCGATATGCGTTCTTGCTTTTCAGCTCATTGGTGCTGATCCCGGAAGCGGTAAGCTTTCTGCACACCTCAATGTAACAGCCGTCGTTCCCGGGGAAGCGATGGATATCCTCCCAGCGAAGACCGAGGCACTCACTGGGTCTGACGCCCAGCCAGAGAATCAGCGCAATTCCAAGCGCGCGGCCGTCCGAATCGAGAAGCGCAAGAATCTGGTGTACCAGACGCAGAAGCTCATCCGGCGTCAAGGACTTCCGAATCTTTCGACGCTCGAGAATCTCGCTGATCGCGGCCTCTCTCTTTTCCGGTGTCAGCGCAACGTTGAGAGCGGTACTCAAGAGCGAGTCCAGCTTCTCAGGCTTCCCGTTTTTCTGGCGGCGTCTGGGAAACGAGTAGCGGTTGAGAACGTTCACGCAGTCGCCAAGGCTCTCCGCATACCTGAAAATGTCTCCCAGAACCGAAAGATAATTCTGCACAGAACTGTCAGAGTAGGGCTTGCCGGGGCGGGAGAAGCGAACCTCGTCCAGCACCTGAAGCACCTGGGGAAACGTCACTTCCGAAATCGGCGTGTGCTTCAGAATCTCCGGACAGAGCGCCGCCATCTTCGTCATGTTCCGGTCATAGTTTTCCAGCGTAGATCCGCCGGATACCGTTTGCTTCGACCAACCGCGCAGATCTTCCAACGTATACTTGGAGTCGTTCCAGTACTCCATGATCGACATGCTGCCGTTCAGGCTCATGCTGCCGCCTCCTCTCTCTGCAGAAACGTCACAGCGAGTCCGCGCGGGGCAGAAATCTCCAGAACAAGATCCTTCGCAGGCGTTCCGTGCACAGGCAGAATCGTAAAGCGGAACCGGACATACTGCACATTCCCGGAAACGAAGGGAATCGTCTTTCGCTGTCCCTGGCGTTTCAAATCGACCTGCATTTCGTAAGGTTCGGCAGCGGCCACAACCAGGTTACAGAGCCACCGTTCCTCCAGAAGCGCAAGGCGGTTCAGCTCGGTCTCAGCCTCGAAATCACAGTAGTGCTGACCCGCAGTCGTCTTCAAAACCAGCCCCTGCAGATACCGCACTTCTTCGTCCTCCATGCTGCTCTTCGTCAGGTTCGTCAGCACGGTGTTCCGCATCAGAACCGGAAGCTTGCGCTCCGTGGTCAGCGTTCCCAAAAGATCCTTCCAGGTATCATAGATCCAGTGGTTCAGATTGTCCGGCGTCTCAGACCGATTGGCATTCTTTGCGGAGTAAATCAGAGGCCTGTCAGGCTGATCATAAAGGCTCTTATTTCGCTCATGATTCAGAAGCAGGTTCACGGCCTCAATCAGCAGATTCGGAAGCGGAACCATGCGAATCCTGTTCGACTCCGTGATTTCCTCCCGGTAGCACCGCCTCTGCTTCATCTGCATCACCTGGTGCACCGAGACCGCCATACGGTCAGGGAAGAAGCGAAAACGATATAGATCACCGCGCGTCAAGGCGCACACCTCCTCTTCGCTCACGGTAAGGCACAGGCAGAAAAGCGTTGCCAGAAAGCGCGGGTTCCCGGTCACACGAAGCCCATCCAGACAGTCCTGCACGATTCTGTGAACAGAACAATTCGGGATCATGCGATTGCCGAGATTCTTCTGAATCAGCTCAGCGGCAGAGTTTGCCGCAGACTTCCGCCTCCGATAAGGCGTATAACTCGACCACGGGTTCTGAGTCACAGTACCCAACAGCATCTCATACCGGAACCACGCGCGGAGAACGGACGTCACGCGGGAAATGTCCAGTCCTCTGTTCGTAATCACCTTGGCATAGCCGTCGGGTACCAGCTCTTTCAAGGTAATCGGCGGGAGCTTCTCCAGCAGCTTGTCCATCATGCTGTCGTAGCGCTTCATCGTATCATGATTCCAATCACAAAAGCGTTGGAGACTCGTGCGGTCTGCAAGCCACAGCACCTCAAGCGGCAGCACCGATCTGGCATCTACCGCGGGCTTTTCCTCCTGCGTCGGCCTGAGCGGATCCTTCACCTCCAGAAGGCGGAAAAAGTATTCCTGCAAGAGCGCTTTGGCTGCGTTTTCAATACTCTGAGGAGCCGCGTTAAGGAGCGTTTGGGAAACGCGAAACCTCCTTTTCGAGTGATTTACCAGAAGGATGGGCAGCGCTTTGTTTTCCTTTGCGAGCTCCATCACGATTCGGGGTCCTTCCAGATTATTTTCCAATCGATAATTGATCAGAACTCCATGCACATCCATGCGCATGGGTCTCTTATGAGCAACGGCCATGGTAAGTCCTCCTTTCGACCCGCTGCGTTTCGTCTGATCACTTATCCATTTTTGTATGTCTATTCGCTCTTCTTTTCGCATTTGCTGCTTATGATCTAAAAATAGGCAAAAAAGAAGAACGATAGGCAACAAAAGTGAGCAGACACATTTCTGTGTTTGCTTGTTTGATGTTCATATCGTTCTGGTTTAAATTCACAACGGCATAAGCCATGAAACTGCAGACACGTCTGCAGAGGAAGGACCCCGAATCGGGTCATTATTATTATACCAGAATGGAAATTAAAGTCAAGGATCTTACTTTTTCATCGGCAGCATCGGTACAATGCAGCGCTTGACAGAGGCTTTCCGGCATTATATAATGCAACTATATTAATATAATTGCATTATGTCTGAATTGAGGTGAACGCTCTTGCAGACAGACTATCGCAAGCTTTGTCTGGAACTGTTCGGTACGGATCAGGAACAGGAGCTGCGTCAAATTGCAAAGAAGGTACAGCAGAAGAATGCGCGCAACGCTGGGCGGAAGAAAAAATTCTCCGAGGCAGAAGCTGCAGAGATGCGCAGACTTCGGGAAGAAGGGATGTCTCTTCAGGAAATCGCTGACCGATACGGTACGTCCAGACAGGTAATCGGGCGCTATTTGACGTCGGCCATCCACGCTGGCTGCACCATGCGCATGATCTATATGTATCAGACACAGCCCTGCACGGTAATCGACGTCGATTTTCTGAATCAAAAAATCTATATTCAAAACCAGACGAGCGATCTCCTTCATCGCGCGTTCGGCCCGATCGAAAAACCAACGTGGCAGGATTTTGAGCAATTTCTCGCGGAGCGATGCTTCCCGGAAACGCGCGGAGATCAGAAGCAGATTCTGCAGGCACTCGGCCTGACAGCTTATGATCCTCTTCAAATCGTAGAGAAAACGCAGGGCCGAACCGCAGATGACGCGCTCTGGCTGAAGATTCGGTATCGGGAAAGAGGCACGCAACATGAAATCCATTGATCTGAGATCGGTAATCGCGGAGCCGCTCCAAGGTCACACATCCAAAGGCGATCAGCCAAAATGGCAGCAGAGCGGTATGTGGTATAAGGCCGACCATATGGGGTATGAGGCACTTTCCGAAGTCATCATCTCCAGACTTCTGGAGCAATCCAATGTGCGTGAATTTGTGCGATACACACCCGTAAAGATTCTTGCTGCAGGCAAAACGGATCTGGGCTGCGCCAGCGAAAATTTCAAAGGGCCAAAAGAAATGCTGGTCCCGCTGGAGCGTCTGCATCGTGCCTATCACGGACAGGGTCTTGCTGCGAGGATTGCGTCCATGGAAACGACGGAGCAAATCGCATATACAGCTGCGTTTGTGGAGACAGTCACAGGGCTCAAGAACGTGGGAGAATACCTGACCACGATTTTGGAGCTGGACGCCTTTTTTCTGAACGAGGATCGGCATACGAACAATCTCGCTGTTCTTCGAGATGAACAAGCAAAAACATTCCGGCTCTGCCCGCTGTTCGATCATGGACTGTCGCTGCTCTCAGATCTCAACGACTATCCAAAGCAGGAAGATGTTTTCAGCTGTATTTCCCGTGTACGCGCAAAACCGTTTTCGGAAGATTTTGACGAGCAGATGTCTGCAGCGGAAGCGCTTTACGGTCAGCAGCTTCATTTTTCCTTTGGCCGTCGTGACCTGACCAACACCGTCTTTGCACTCTCCGAGATTTATCCCGAAGAGATTCTCCGGCGTGTGGAGACTGTGCTGCTTGAACAGTTCAGGAAATACCCGATCTTCTTTTAAGTCCCTTTCGGTCGGTCAGACTATGCTCAACCAGAACGGCAATGGCTGCTAATAGAAACCGCCTCTATCCAAGAGGCGGTATTTTTGTGGAATCTTTCCGACTCGGGAAGCTGCCTGACAGGCATGCGCCTGAGCTTCCATTTGGGAGTTGATTTCAGCTCCCGGGCCGCTCAGACCGCTTGCAGAATCCTTGGTTTTCAATCCCCCATCAGCTCCCAAATTTCCTTAAGCGCAGCCCCAAAAACAGGCTTCAGAGAGCAGAAAGGCATTGCTGGCAAAATGAGAAAAACCGTTGAAAATCAACGGTTTTAAGCACTATGGGAACGCTCCACATCCCACTGGATGGGCGTGACGCCGAGATCGCGGATCGCGCGGATCACATTGTCGTCATACTCCCCGTAGGGGCAGCGAAAGAGCGTGGGGCGCACACCGGTGATCGCCTCCACGCGGTCGGCGCAGGCGCTGACCTCCTGCTGCACGGCCTCGCGGCTGAGCTGCGACAGGTGCGGGTGCGTTTCAGAGTGGTTCATGACCTCCTCCCCCGCGTCTGCCAGCGCCTTGACGGACTCCGGATATTTCTCCACCCAGCCGCCAACGAGGAAAAACGTGGCCTTCACATCATGCGCGGAGAGAATGTCGATGAGCGTCTGCGTGTCCTCGTTGCCCCAGGCGGCGTCAAAGGACAGGGAGACAATTTTCTCTGCGCGCTGCACCCGATAGATCGGCAGCTCGCGCTGCGTGACGGAGGCGCCCACCAGTCTGGGCTGATGCACCGCCCAGAGGATCACCGCCGCCAGAGCGACAAAGGCCGCGCCGGAGAGCAATGTGCGCAGCCGTAAGGGAATCTGCTTCATGATTGACGCACCTCCAAAGTTCTGTATGGCAGTATATGCGCCGAAAATCGTCAGCAGAACATAAAAACCGCACGGGAGGCAAGCGTACCACCCGCGCGGCCATGATAGATCGGTCCGCGGCAGCAAACGCGGAACCAGGAGGTGCGCTCAGAGAGCGCAGTGAACAAAGCGCCGCAGCCCCGTCCCCCAACGGGACTGAAAAGCGCCGTATTCTCCGTCATTTCCGGAAAGTTAGGGTAATCTTACCACAGCAGCAAACAATTGTCCACTGTTAGACATAAATTATTTTAGATGTATTATTACCAAAAACCCGGACCGCACAGCGCGGTCCGGGTAAAAAAGCAGTTACTGCAGCGCCTCCACGGTGTCCAGTCCCGGGCAGGCGTCAATGGTATCGCGCCCGCCCACGATGCAGACGCCGGAGACCGCGCAGAGCTGATCCAGCGTATGGCTGAAGGCCACCAGATCGGAGCGCGTGGTGCGAAGCGTCTCGGTGCGGGTGCGCTGGCGATCGGCGTCCGTGCGCCCGGTGAAATAGAGACTTGCGCCGCGCACGCCCGCCTGCGACGGGCTGATGATCGGCTCGCCGGAAGCAATGGTGCTGATGATGAAGCCGTCCAGATCGTTTTCTCCGGCGCAGAAATCGCGCAGCGCCTGACCGGCCCTGTCAAAGCTCTGCAGGGAGCGGGCGGGGCTGGGATCGCGGTAGGTCGTCATCCGGACGTCTCCGTCCGGTCGGACGGAAAGACCGGTGCCGTAGGCCCCGCCGACGACGCGGATATCGTTCCAGAGATAGCCGTAGGTGAGAATCTGCGCGGCAACGCGCGCCGAGCCCGAATAGGCGGCGTCGAGCGCGAGGAGATTCGCGTCCTTGGCCGCAAAGCCGATCTCCGCCGGGATCACAAATCCCTCACGGCGGACGGGCATGGCGGAATAGGTTCTGCGCTCGCCCATCGGCACATCGCTCAAAACGGACTGCACCCGGCGCAGGAAGTCCTCGTCCAGCTCGCCCGTGACGCTCATGGTGAGGCGGCGGCGGGAGAACAGGCGGCGCGCGAGCGCGGCAAAGTCGGCAGAGCGGCGCGCGCCCGTTTCCTGAAAGGATTTCTCCGCCGCCTGCAGCCAGCGCAGCTGCGTGATGCCCTGCATCCGCTCATGCACCGCGTTTCTGGCGGAGGTCGCCGCAGCCGTGCGCACCGCGCCGAAGGCGTTGCCCCCGGCGATCACGCGCTGCTCCATGCCCATGCGGGACTGGCGCAGGAGGTTGAAGATATCGTTTTGATTCGTAAAGTCCGTGCGGTTGAGAATTTCATCGAGCAGCTCCACGGCGTCGTCCTTTCGCTCCGGGAGCAGCGCCGCCGTGACGCAGAGCATGGGCTGCGCCTCCGTGAGACTCCCCTGCGGGGCATAGACCGGGGTGGAGATCAGGAATCTGCCGAGCTTTCCTTCAATCTCGCTGCGCAGCGACAGCGCAGAAAAACGTTCCGTGGCAATATCGCCCAGAAGTCCGGCATAAAACGCCGTGCAGCTCAGCTCCGCCTCCGTGAGATCCGAGAGGTCGAAATACAGATCCAGATACACGATGCCGTCCGTCTCCTCCGGCTGATGCAGCACGGTGACGCCGTCGAGCTCGCGGATGTTCTGCCGGATCTCCCCTGCCTTCTCCGGAATGTCCGAGAGGGAGAGGCGCGGCAGCGTGCGCAGCTGCTCGGGCGTGTCCTCCTGCGCCTGACGGGCGCGCAGCGTCTGAAACTCGGAGATGACGGTCTCAATCTCCGCTTGTGTCCACGCGGACTTGATGGCAGCGCAGCGCGCCGCCTCCCGCTCCGCTCTCTCCGCACCGAGCGTTTTGGACGGGAGCATGACGAGACTCGCGTGGTGCGGATTGTCCAGCAGCGTGCGGCGAAGGAACGTCTCAAACCAGCCGGAATCAATCTTCTCGCGCAGGGAGCGGAAAATCGAATCATAAAAGAACATCTGCGCCGGATCGCCGCCATAGAGCCAGGTGTTGAGACTGTTCATGGCGAACACCAGCCCGCGCGGATAGGAGCCGAAGTCCTTCTCCCGCGTGGTAAACTCCAGATTGTTCAGAAGGCTGTGCAGCCGGGTGTGATCGAGTCCCTCGTCCGCGAGCTGCGTGAGAGTCTCGCGCACGAGCGCAAAGATTTCGTCCTTTTTGGCGGGGTCTGCATTTTTCGCGATGAAGGCGGCGTACTGCTGCGCCATGCCGTCCGTCAGCTGGAGGGACACATCCTCCGCAAGCTCTCGGTCCAGCAGCGCCTTCGTGAGCGGCGATTCGTTTGACCCTGCGAGCGCGTCCGCCAGCACGTTGAACGCCAGATTCTCCTCCAGCTCGTCATACCGGCCGAGCCCCCAGCCGAGGGACAGGATTGCCTTGTTTCGCTCGTCCTCATCCGGACCGATCTCATATTCGCACGTCTGCTCCGGCGGCGCGACCGGGCGCTGCAGCGGAATCTCCGCGTCCACCGCAATGCGGTCATAGTCGTGCAGAAACTCGTCCAGCTTCGAGAGCACGGCGTCCAGATCCATCTGCCCGTCGAGAATGATGCGCGCGTTGGAGGGATGATAAAACCGGGCGTGCGCGGCGAGATAGTCGGCATATGTCAGCTCCGGAATGTGATCCGGGTGACCGCCGGATTCAAAGCCGTAGCAGTTGTCCGGGAAGAGCAGCCGCTCCAGCTGGGAATAGAGCACGGTCTCGGCGGAGGCATAGGCGCCCTTCATCTCGTTATAGACCACGCCGTTGCGGCGCAGCGCGCCGTCCGGAGCGTCCAGCTCAAAGTGCCAGCCCTCCTGCCGGAAGGCATGCGGATCGGTGATGCTCAGCGGGTGGAGCACCGCGTCCATATACACGTCGATGAGATTCAGAAAGTCCTGCCCGTTTCGCGAGCAGACCGGATACATGGTCTTGTCCGGGAAGGTGAAGGCATTGAGAAACGTCGCCATGGAGCTCTTGAGCAGATTCACAAACGGCTCCTTGAGCGGGTATTTCTCCGAGCCGCAGAGCACACTGTGCTCCAGAATGTGAAACACGCCGGTGTCATCCTGCGGGATGGTCTTGAAGGCGATGGCAAAGGTCTGGTTTTCGTCCTCACGGTCGAGCCAGATCAGCTCCGCGCCGTTCTTTTCGTATTCCATGCTCCAGAGCACGGCGCGAATCTCCGGCAGAGGCCGGGAATCGATCACGCGAAAGCCGTGGAGCCGATCATTGGGATGCAGAGTCATAGACAGATCTTCCTTTGTGAAAGCATTGATAGGTTATATTCTACCCACTTTGTGGGGAAAGGTCAAGCTGAGGCCGGAAGATGGCGCAGTCCCGCAGGGCGTCTGCCTGCGGGACTGCTCTGTTTTCAATCAAACCTCGGTGACCAGCTCATCCAGCGCCCTGCGCTTAAAGTGCCAGGCGTGGGGCTTGCTCTCGTCGGACGGATAGCCCATGGCGAACATCATCACGGGAACGATCTGCTCCGGCAGACCGAAGGTCTCTGCCACCTCGACAGAGTCAAACCCGCGGAGCCACAGCGTGTGAACGCCCAGCTCCTCTGCCGCATACATCATGGTTGTCGCCGCAATGACGGCGTCCTGCTCGCCGGAGTTGTAGCAGTCATAGCGGCGGTCGGCGGGATTGCGCCACGCCGCGTCCCGGTCATAGCAGACAAGGAGCATGAGCGGCGCGCTGTGGTGAGAAACGCGGATGGATCTCACCTTTTTCAGCGCCTCCTCGCTTCGGATCACATAAATTCTCTGCGGCTGATTGTTGCGCGCCGTGGGAACGACGCGGCCCGCCTCGAGAATCTGGTCGAGCTTCTCCTGCTCGACCGGGCGGCTGTCAAAGCTTCGCTCGGAATAGCGGTTTTTTGCCAGGTCCAGAAATGTCATGGTCATACCTCCTCATGTTCGTTTCTCTCTGCGTCAGTTTCCTCTCTTCTGCGGCGTCCTCTGCCCGGCGGCGGGACGCTCAGACCGAGATCAAACAGCTTATTTGCAAGCCACAGAATCAGCGCCAGCACCAGCAGCGGAATGACACAGGTGGTCACAATCATAACCGCAATGGACTCCATGAAGCGGTTGAGCATCTGCGCGGCCTTTTCAACCAGACCGGAGGTGGACTCCTTGAGCTTGCCGAGAATGGAGGAAATCACGTTCTGGGAGCCGTTGGCGTCTGAGAGCTGATCGGTCGTCTGCGAAATCTCCTCCGCCTCCGACGCGGCCGTGTCCAGAATCTCCTGATGGTTCTGATAGACAGAGTCCGACACCTTCAGGCTGATCGGAATGGCCAGAAACACGACGAGGCTGAAAACGATCACCTTCACCGCCAGACTGCGCAGCCGCGCCCGGTTCCAGAACTGGAGCAGCGCGAGCAGACACAGCGCAATGGGAATGACGAACCTGAACACAATCGCGCCGAGGACGGCCAGCAGATTTTTCTCCGTGTAAAGCACGGTGAGAATCAGCAGAAAATAGCCGGACAGATCCGCGATTTTCTGCGCAATGGGTGAGCCTGCGTCGCCGGGCAGCAGCGTGACGCCGGTGGAAATGGCCGCCGCGCTCGCGCTGAGTGCGAGAACCCGCTCGGTCTTTTGATCAATGGACGCGAGCGTGGCGGAAAACATGGCGTTGGACGACGTCTTTTCCGCGAGAATGAAAAAGCTGAACACTGCGGCCAGAATCAGCAAAACCGCAATCAGGATTTTCTTCAGTCTGGTTTCCTCTGTCATGCTGCGCCTCCTTACTGAAACCGGATCTCCAGGCTGTAGTCCGTGTCTGTCATGAGACTGCTGACCAGCCCTGTGATCACCTGCTTTGCGTTCTTCTCCGCTTTTTCCAGAACGCCCTTCTGCAGCGCCTTTTCCTCGGCGCTCTGCTCCAGCTCCTTCAGCCGATCATTGAAGTCCTCCACCGAGAACGAGGTGCCGATCCCGTCCTTTTCCGAGTAGAGCACAAAGCTGTCATGATCGATGGCAGTCTGATGGATCGTGGCCTTTGGGAGCGTGACGGTCACGTGTGTTTTCCCGTCTCGCTGCTCCGTTTCGACAGACGCCCCGGAGAAGTCAATCCCCGCCTCCACGGTGCCGTCATAGCTCGCGATGTAGCTCGACTTCGTGGGTGAGAGCTCAATGAGAAACTTGATCACCTTGGAGTCGGAAATGACCTCTGTAAAAGAATACTCCTCCGTCACCAGATAGTTCATTTCCTGCAGACCGTCCCGAATCGTCTCGAAGGAGACGGTCTCCACCGTCTGGATCAGCCCGTGGCTTTCCTCACTCGCAGCGTCCGCGGCGGACGGCTCCCGAAGCGCCGCCCCGGCCGCGCTCTTCCTCGCATGGAGTCCCACGAGAATGACCACGGTGATTGCAGTCAAGCCAAGGATGATTCCGATCCAATAGAGCGTTTTTTTCTTTGTTTTCAGCATAGAACCGTCTCCTCTCCGCGACCGCCGTCCGAGCGAAATCTGCGGACGATCCCGCGCTCGCTCTCGCGCAGAATTGCCTCCACATCGGCGCCCTGCAGATCCAGCCCGGCCTCATGGATCAGTTCGACCTGCGAGATACCGTAAAACCCCTTTGCGAGCGCCTCCACATAGCCGAATCCGTAGTTCTCGGGGAAAAAATCTCCCCCGACCGTCGTGACATACCAGAGCCTGTCCGCCAGCCGTTTGGTTCTGGAATCGGCGCGGACACAGGCATTGATAAACAGCAGCATAATATCAAAATTCCTTGCATGAATGGCTCGCGGCGCCCGGCGCCTGCAGGCTGTCGGACTTCACTTTCCCGCAATCACGACGGGCTGATAAAACCCGGTGTCCTCCGGCATGCGCCACGCCGTCTCGCGGCAGCCGGCCGCGCGGAGAAGCGCGGTGATTTCCGCGCGGCGCACCGCGCGGTATTCACAGGCGAATTTGCTCAGCTGCGCGGTTTCCTGATCGTCAATGATATACTGGGTAAAGCGATAGTTCTCCCCCGCCCAGTCCCAGGTCTGAAACAGCACGCGCTGACCGCGCTCCGTTTTGTGGACGTAGGGCGCGGAATACGCCGGCTTTTCCTCCAGCAGGCGGTCATAGTCTCGGATGCTCGCGACGAAGAGACCACCGTCGCGCAGGCGGGCGGTGATGCTCCGGATCGCCTTTTCCAGCTCCGCGCCCGTGAGCATATGCGGCAGAGCGTTGTCCATGGCGATGACGATATCAAACTGCTCGGAAAAGACGTCTTCCAGCGCGCGGAAATCCGCCTGACGAAACTCCACGGCGAGCTGCCGCTCCGACGCGCGGCGCCGCGCCTGCGCAAGCTCCCCGGCGCTGAGATCCGAGCCCGTCACCGGATAGCCGAGCGCAGCAAGACCGATTGCCTGCGTTCCGATGCCGCAGGCGCAGTCGAGAATCCGCGCAGAGCAATCGAAGCCGTGAGCGGAAAAAAGCGCCTGCAGAAACTGCGCCTCGCTGCGCGACGCCTCATCCCAGTCCTGATAGAACTGATCGTACTGCGGCGCCAGCGCGTCATAAAACGTCTGCGCAATGTTCTCCACAACCGGTCTGTCTTTCATCTTTTCCGACCTCACTTCCGGATAAACTGCGCGTCCGCGCCGAGATCCTCGCTCACAAGGCGCTCAGCCGTCATGTGCAGATCATATTTCTCCCGCAGCCCGGCGATCACGGCCATCATGGGGCTCGCGTGGTGCGCATCGAGCGCGGCCTGATCCGCCCAGCTGTCGATCAGAAGCAGCGTCTCCGGATCGTCCAGAGAAAGATAGTATTCATAGCGCAGATTGCCGCGCTCGGCGCGAATCCGCTCCACTGTCCCGCCGGCGGTCATCTCGTCTGCAAAGGCGCGCGCCGCGCCGTTTTCGCCGCGATAGCGCAGAAGCATGGTGATCATGTGTATTTCTCCGTTTCCTGAGGGTTCCTTGGTTTTATTATAAATTCAAACGCAGGGCGCGTCAACCGACCGGCGCGCCGGACGGATTTGAAAAAAGCTGCGCGTGATGTATAATAATGAAAAGCATCCGGCTTCCGGGAGGTGAGAGTCACGAATCAAATCATCATCCATGTGGATATGGACGCGTTTTTCGCCGCGGTGGAAGTCCGGGACGATCCCTCCCTGCGCGGAAAGCCGCTGATCATCGGCTCGCTGCCGCAGGAGCGCGGCGTCGTCGCCACCTGCAGCTATGAGGCGCGGCGCTATGGCGTGCACTCGGCGATGAACATCAAGGAGGCCTACCGCCGCTGCCCGAACGGGATTTATATGCACCCGCATTTTGAGAAATACAAGGCGGTGTCCCGCCGGCTGCACGAAATCTGGGGCAGCTATGCCGCGGCGCTCGAGGCGATTGCGCTCGACGAGGCATATCTGGACGTGACCGAGCGCGCCGGCGATTTTGACGGCGCGGGCGAAATCGCGCGGGAGATCAAGCGCCGCGTGCGCGACGAGCTGCATCTGACCTGCTCGGTGGGCGTGGCCTATTCCAAAACGGCGGCAAAGACCGCGAGCGAGGAGAAAAAGCCCGACGGTTATTTTGAAATCCGCACGCCGGAGGAATTTACCCGGCTGATCCTGGACCGCGATGTGCGCGTGCTCTACACCGTGGGCGAGAGCACGGCGGAAAAGCTCTACGCCAGCGGCATCCGCACCGTGCGGGACATCCGGCAGCGGTCGGACGACGTCATCCGTCTGCTCGGACGACAGGGGCTCTGGGTCACCCGGCTCGCAAGCGGGATCGACGAGCGCAGGGTCACGCCCTACCGCCCGGAGGAGGCAAAGAGCATCGGCCGGGAGATCACGTTTCAGAAGGACGTGAGCAACTTTGCGCTGCTCAGGGACGTGCTGGTTCTGCTCGCGCTGTCCGTGGAGCGGCGGGCGCGGCGCGTCGGTCTGCGCGGAAAGGGGCTGACGCTCAAGCTCACCTATGCCGACATGAAGGGCATCACCCGTTCGAGCATAGCGCTGCTGAGCGACGACGCCGCAGCAATCTGGCAGGAGGCCGTGCGGCTGCTCGATCAGGTGGAGCCGCGGCCGGTGCGGCTCATCGGCGTGAGTCTGACGCATCTCACCGGCGAGGCGGGGCGGCAGCTCAGCCTGGCCGACTGGATGGAGGACGCCGAGGGCACGCAGGCGGCCGAGCGCGCGCGGCTGCTCGCCGGGCTGCAGACGCGCTACGGGCTGGACTTCGCCGGTCATCTGGAGGAGATCTTTCAGTCGGACACGCTGCACAAAACAGCGGAGTATATGCGAAAACACTATCGCCAATGAAAAACCGCACCTTCGTGAGAAGATGCGGTTTTTTGTTTCAGTACACAGTTTTAATCTCGCCGGGCTCCACGCCGCAGTCCTTCGCAAACTGCCGCAGCTCCTGCTCGCTGCGGATGAGCATGATCTCATACAGCTTCCCGGTCTCGCGCTCCCGCGCGCAGGCGATGCGCTCGCCGGTGCAGATGCTCCGGCGGAGAACCGGCTCAAAGCGCTCCGGCGGAAACGCCGCCATCGGGTTTTCTCTGGAACGAAACAGCTTCATTTGTCTTTCTCCGAATCTTCCGTCTCGGGCAAAACGTCCGGGAGAATGTCCTTCAGAAACATGGAGGTCAAAACGGCGTCCGCCGTGTTCACGGCGCCGTCGCCGTTCAGATCCGGCAGGCCCGGAACATTGGCAAAGAAATCATCCATCTCTCAGCCCTCATAGTGCGCGGCAACCTGCTTCATCAATTCGATGATGGGCAGGTGCTGCGGACAGACGCTCTCGCACTGGCCGCAGGCAATGCAGTCGGACGCCGCGCCGAACCGCTCGGCAAGCCGCTCATAGTACGATTCGTTCACCGTCCAGCCCTTTTCCTCCAAATCCTCGCGCATATCCTCGTTATAAAGCGAGAAATACTTCGGGATCGGAATCTTCTTCGGGCAGCCCTCGGTGCAGTAGGAGCAGCCCGTGCAGGGCACGGTGATCTGCCCGTTGATGATGTCCGCCGCCCGGTGCGTGAGGGCGATTTCCTCCGGCGTGAGCGGGACGAAATTCTGCATATAGGCGGTGTTGTCCTCCAGCTGCTCGAGCGAGCTCATGCCGGAGAGCACCATCATGACGTTTTCCTGGCTCGCGGCGAAGCGGATCGCCCAGGAGGGCACGGACATGTCAGGCGCCGCGGCCTTGAACATGCGCTCCGCCGCCTCGGGCACCTTGGCGAGCGTGCCGCCCTTGACCGGCTCCATGACCACGACGGGCTTGCCGTGGCGCACGGCGGTCTCATACACGGCGCGGGACTGAATCCACTCGCTCTCCCAGTCGAGATAATTCAGCTGCATCTGCACGAACTCCATCTGCGGATACTTCGTGAGAATCTGATCGAGCAGCTCCGGCGAGTCGTGGAAGGAAAAGCCCGCATGGCGCACAAGGCCCTGCGCCTTCTTTTCCAGCAGCCAGTTGAAGCAGTCATACTGCTCGTATTTCTTCAGGTTGTCCGCCTCGACGCCGTGGATCAGGTAATAGTCAAAGTAGCCCGCGCCGGTTTGCTCGAGCTGCTCATTGAAAACGCGGTCGCGATCCTCGAAGGAATGGAAAAACGCGCTGTGCAGCTTCGTTGCGAGCGTGAAGCTCTCGCGCGGATGGCGGTCGACCAGCGCCGCCTTCGCCACGCGCTGGCTCGCGCAGTTGTGATACATGATGGCCGTGTCAAAATAGGTAAATCCGCGCTCCAGAAACAGATCCACCATGCGCTTTACCTGCTCGAGATCCACGCTGGCCTCGTCGTTCGGGTCCAGCAGCGGCAGGCGCATCAGGCCAAAACCGAGTTTTTTCATTGGGCATCCTCCTTCATCAGATTCAGATAATCCGCCATGGCGGCGGGAGAGCCGGCGGCGACGCCGTGCTTTTCCCCGTCGAGCGGGAGGTCAGAGCCGTCCGGCTGCAGACAGACGCCGCCCGCCTCGCGCACGATGAGCGCCCCGGCGGCATAGTCCCAGGGGCTGAGCTGCAGCTCAAAATAGAGCCCCGCGCGGCCGACGGCGACCGTGCAGAGATCGAGCGCGGCGGAGCCCTCACGCCGCAGGTCGAGACTCGCGTCATAGAGCCTTCGCGCTAGACGGAAGGTCGCGTCCGTGAGCGCGGGGTTGTAGGGCGACGTGCCATAGCAGACAACGCTCCCCGCAAGGTTCTCCGGCGTCACATGAATGGGCGCGCCGTTTAATGCTGCGCCCTGCCCCTTCACGGCGGTGAACAGTTCGTTTAGATAGGGATTATAAATTGCGGCGGCAGTCACCTCGCCCCGCCGGGCGAAGGCCACGGACACACAGCTGTGGTGAAAGCCGTGGACAAAGTTCATCGTGCCGTCAATGGGGTCGATAATAAAGACCGCCTCGGCGTCGAGCCGGGCGCGGTCGTCTGTCTCCTCGCAGAAAAAGCCCGCGCCGGGGACAGCCTTCGACAGCCGCTCGATCAGCAGCGCCTGCACCTCGCGGTCATAGGCCGTGACCACGTCGCGCTGTCCGCTCTTCGTCTCGGCGAGGATGGCGCGCGCATGGAGCATGCGCTCCCCCGCCGCCCGCTCTGCCGCAACAATGGCAGAGAGAATTTCAGTTTCCATCGGCAGCCTGCCTCCTTTGCTCCATCTCCGCGAGATCGTAGTCCAGAAAGTAGGGCCGGAGCCGGTCATAAAACGCGCGCATGTGCGCTGCGTCTGCAAAGACCACGTCGCAGCCCCGGTCGTCATAGACCGAGAGAATGCACTCGTTTTCAAACGAGACAAGCCCAATCTCGAGGTTTTCCCGATCGGCGAGCTGCCGCTCGATGAGGGCAGGCTCGTCAAAACCCTTCCCGTCCGACCAACAGACGACGCGGTTTCGGCGGACATTGGCAAAGTCCGGATCGTCCGGGTCCAGATAGGTGCCGAGGTTTTTCACCGTCGCGTGGCGATAGCGCATCTGCATCTCGAGCAGGAAGCGCAGCGCCTCCGTCTCATTCCAGAGCCGCAGACCGACCACCTCTTCCGGCTCAGACCACTGCGCCGCCTCCGGCGCGCCGGTGTCTGACCAGTCAGTGATCCAGTGGCTGAAGAGGATCGCGTCCGCCCCGCGCGGGAACAGAATGCTGCGAATCTCCTCCGCCCGCCGGCGCGCAGAGCGGGAAAACGCCTCGCCCTCCCCCTGCCCCAGCTCGCAGCGCAGGGCGAAGGGATTGGAATAAAAATACGGCTTGAGATAGTCAAACGCGCCGTCGAGGAGCATGGACTCGATCCTGCTTTTCATGCGCTCACGCCCGCCTGCGCCTGCGGCAGCGCCTCGACGGCGCGCTTCATGTTCGCGCTCACAATCTGATAGAGAAACACACCGGCGGCGTTGCCGAGAATGGGTCCGAGCACGGGGTTCGGAATCCACTGCTTCGCCGCCTCGGCGAAAACCGTGCCGATGAGCACGCTCACGCAGATGTCCGCCGCGGACTCGGTGAATTCCAGCGCGGTGGTCTCCCCGTCGTGCAGCCGCTCTGCCTGCTCCGCGATGCGGAACACGCCCGAGATTGTGGCCGCGGCCACGGATTTCGAGACCGGCGCGAGGTTCACCGCGGCGTACACCGCGGCGCCGCGCAGCGCCTCTCTGGCGGCGTCTCTCGCCGCGCTGCGGCGGATCTCCCGCTGGGCGGCTCTCTCCTGTGTGATCCGATTCATATCGCTGTCACTCCTGGTCGTCATTCTCGTCGCTGTCGTCGTTGTCCTCGTCTTCGTCGTCGCTCTGCCCCAGCGCGAGACCGATGCACATGCCGATCGTCATGCCGGCCGGCATCCAGACGCTGATGTTGTGCATCGCAGCGCCGATGGCCACGCCGACGGCGAGCCCGATGCACATGCCGACAGCCATGCCGGAGCCGCTGCTGTTTTTCTGATCTTTCATTTCAGCACCTCGTTTCTGCGTTATCCCCTGCGGAGATAGGTCCCCTCCTCGCCGAAGGAGTCTTTGATGATGAGCGTGTCCGCGTTTTTGAAGCGGATCTCATTGTCAAACACATCGTCCTCAGTGAAGATCTCGTTGTTCACATAGGTGACGAGCAGGTGCCCGTCCTTTGCCTCATACTTCAGCTCATACGTCGTGTCCTGCCCGCCGACCGTCATGGTGTAGGTTCCGGTGCCGTCCTCGTTCAGGACATAAACCATGTTCAGCGCATTGTCAGCATCCGTAAACTCCCAGGTGCCGACGAGGGATGGTTCGGCAGCTTTGCCGCAGCCCGCGGCGGCAAAAAGCAGCGCGAGGGCCAGCAGCGCGGCAAGACCTGCGCGGAAGATTCTCATGGTGTTTTCCTCCTGTAACAGCTCGTTGTCTGCATCATAACACAAAACGAACCACACAGCAATTATATTTGACGGGTTCAGGAAAGAGCCTCTCTGCCGGGCATGGCAGAGAGGCTCTATGTTTTGCGGCATGATGGTTCAGGAATCGTAGAACTGCTGTCCGTCCTCCGTGATGAGGCGCTCCGTCTTCGGATACTCGAAAATGACGGCGTTCTCCGCGTTCTCGGTGAGATAGTCCGCGAAAATCTTCGCGTACCATTTCGCCATGTTGAGATTGTGCATGAGCGCGTGACCGCAGTTTTTCTCGGTCGCACCGGGAACGGTCTGCGCCTCGCCCACGGACTGAAACGCTCTGAGGATCAGATCATAGATCTCCTGCGGCGCGCGGCTGCCCTTGAGAATGAGGTAAAAGCCGGTCAGACAGCCCATCGGTCCCCAGTAGATGATCTCGTCCTTCCAGTCCGGATCGTTGCGCAGGAAGGTGGCGATGATGTGCTCGAGCGAGTGCATCGCGGCGACGTCGATCACCGGCTCCCGGTTCGGTCTGGTCAGTCTGATATCATAAGTCGTCACAATGCCATTGCCGACCTGATCCTCCCGGCTGGTGAAAATGCCGGGCACAATGGCTCTGTGGTCAACGGTAAAACTCGGAATCATAGCTGTTTTCTCCTTTCGGTTGATCAGCGCTATTATATGCCGCACAGCGCAATGTGTCAAACGGCAAATGCGCCATAAAACCTTGTTTTACGCCTGCAGCATACTCCAAATACACTCCAGCAGGGTCAGCGACAGAATGATATTGATGACCCGATAATGCTTTGCATAGAACTTCTGGATCAGAAGCCCTGCCCCGATCCAGGTGGACGTTGCAATCGTCCCGATCGTTGCGATCAGCAGCTCAAACCCGATCAGCACCCAACCGTTCCTGTCCGAATTTCTGCACCATCTCAACGAACGCATTTGCCGTGAAGGTGTAGTGCTGTGTCGAAACGCAAAAGCGCTGCTTCTCCGGCTTGCTCAGCAGAAAGCGGTCCTCCAGAAGATTCATCTCCTGAATCACCTGTCTGGCATATCCCAGAAATTCCACGCCTTCCTTCGTCAGGGCAATTCCGCTGCGGCTTCTGGTAAATATCTGAAATCCGACTTCCTGCTCCGCCGCTTTCAGCGCTGCTGACAAGCTGGGCTGGGACACATGGAGCTGTTTGGCAGCCTCTGTAATGGAGCCGATCTCGGCCACAGAGACGATATATCTTAAAAAATGAATGGTCATGCCCTCACCCCTGCAAATCCTGCTTTGTCCGCGTCATACCGCCTGATCCCGACAAGCTGAATTTTATTAGTCTCATTTGGCTTTTTTGTGTTTCCTTTCGGGCAGCTCCGCATACATGCCTTCCAGTAATTCTGCAATCAATTCCGCATCCTCAAATCGGTCAAACACGTGCATCAGCGTCTTTGAACCCTCGTATGGACAGCGAAGTTCCGAGTCGGGAAGAAGTCTGTCCGACGTCGGCGTTCTCTTTAAGAACAGTTCCTTGCCGCAAATATCACCGATCAGTTTCCCGTTAAGGTACACAAGATATCCGCCCATCATGGCTCTGATGACAATATCACCGACTGCGGAAAAACGCTCCTGTACATATTCATTAAATTCATTCACTGTGATTCCCTCCGTAAATTCCGATTTGTCTGTCCCTGCTCTGTCGCCTTGATCGCGCCGAGGCAGTGGATCCGAACGACTCGGTTCGAGTCTGTTTCCGCAGTGCTTCGCAGCCGCTCCAGATAGGGTCTGACGAGCTCCGGCCTGCGTTTGCCGAGCACGCGAAACATCTCCGGGGCTTCCATCCGCACCTTGTCGTCTGGGTCCTGCAGAAGCTCCGCATAGATCGGCATATAAGGCGCATAAAAATCCGGCGTGTTCGCGGCGATATTCTCCGACGCCCAAACGAAGCTCAGCCGAACGCCTGCGTCCGCATCCGCAGCGAAGCGAAACAGGCTCGTCCAGTAAGGCTCAATCACGTGAAAGCTCCCCCGCCCGATCCGACCGAGGGCATGCACCGCACGAGAGCGCAAAAGCGGCGTCGGACTGTCGAGGAATGACGCGATCGCGGGAACCGCGTCCTGCACCGCCAACGGATCGGCAAGCCCCATTTCGGCCAGCAGCCAGAGCGCTTTTGCCTGTATCCGGACTGATTCATGGGTGAGCAGGGACGAAACATACGGAATGTTCTCTCTCCACTTGCTCTTCTCATTTGTCAGGATCCCCAGCTCTTTGTAAAGAACATCGTCGCTCACGCTGTCACCTTCCTTTTCAAGCGAATCTTCCTCGATAAACCGGTATTGATCCGGGTGTTTGAAATAGACGCCGTAGGGCGGGCTGCGCCAGCGCCCGCCCTGTGGAATCCAGCACAACGTACACGGCGGGCGCTTCGCAACCCGCCCAACATATTCTCTTTCTCAGCCAGACATATCCCGATTTGTCTGCATCATACTGCGAGACGGAAGAATCGGCAATCTCTGGCTGTTTCCTACCGGTCGATTTCCGGATAATTCCGCAGCTCGTCAATGACACCCGACAGACTTTTGATCGAAAAGCTGAGCTGAAAAACCCACAGCTCAGAATACTTGTCCTGAACGATTTGCAGCAGCTGATCTGTGTTCCCATGCTCCGCAAGCTGCGCGTTCAGCGTCTCCAGCTCCTGCGAAAAGCCCCGGAGAAATGCAAGTGCGTTTTCCAGCGTATAGAATTGATCTGCAATCTCACATGTTTCTTTCCCGCTGGAAAGATTCTCAATGATCCGCTCCAGGTCTCTGCACGCTTTATTAAGACCCGCGCGCTGCATCGGCAGTCTTGCCGCGAGCTCCTCCCGGACGGTCTTCAAATCACTGCAGGTCAGAATCGGGATCAGACTCTGGATTTCTTCGATGCTCTGATCCCACCACCGGAAACGGAGCAGCAGGTCTATGAGCTCCTCATCAAAGCGTTTCCGCAGCTCTTTTGCAGGATTGCCTGCCGCGACTGCATAGGGTGCGACATCACTGCCCACAACGCTGCTGGCGCCAATGATCGCTCCGTCGCCGATGTGAACGCCGGGCAGAATCACGGCGTTTTGCCCGATCCATACGTCATTGCCGATCACAGTATCGCCCTTGAACGGCAGATCCGCTTCTGCGGGCGGCTCCATCTCCCAGCCCTCCAGCGTGTAGAACGGGAACGTCGTGACGGCGTTCATCTGGTGATTGGCGTCGTTCATCACAAATTCGACGCCGGCCGCAATCTGGCAGAACTTCCCGATGATGAGCTTGTCCCGGCTCCACGGATAAAAGTGCGTGACGTGGCTCTCAAACTCGGAATCTGCAATATAGGTAAAATCACCGACGATGATATTGGGATTCGTGATCGTCGGTTTCACATAGATTTCTTTCTCATATCCTGCAATTGGATGGACCACATCGGGGTCCGGTCTTTTTTCGTTTTTCATGTTCATACTCCTATGGCAGCAATCAGCCGGTATTTACGCCAATGAGCGTTCAATCTCATCCAGCCCATCGACGATTGCGTGAATTCTGCCTGTCTCCTGAAATCCTATGTTTTTCCGATCTTCTCGGGCAAATGGCTCAGCCCTTCAAAGAGCGTCCCAATTCATACGCTTTCTGCAGATACGGGCTGCGCTTGGTCATGCCCGCGCTTCCGCAGCCGCGGCCCGCGATCACGCCCTGATTGCGGAAGTCCATGTAGTCGCAGAGCTTATGATAGTAAGCCGTCACGATCTCAAACACGCTGTCCGTGTTGTCCCAGGCAGCGCCGATCAGCGCGGTCTTTTTCCGCTGGGCGGTCAGTTCGCCCGTGAAGCTGTAAAAACGGTCCACGACCACCTTGATCTGCGTCGGCCAGTTGTAATAATAGACCGGCATGACGAAAACCAGCATGTCCGTCTCCAGAATCCGCTGCTTCAGGTCCTTCTCATAATCGTCCTTCAGCACGCAGGGGCCGCTCATGCCGCAGGCGCTGCAGCCGGTGCAGGGGCGGATGTCGGCGCCAGTTTCATGACAACAGTGCCCGTCAGGCGGTCTTTTCCGCCGGGAGCTTCAGCGTCAGGTTGTTGAGATTCAGCGAGTAGATGTAGCTGGTTTCCTCCGCGATTGCGAGAGCCAGACGGATGCCCAGCGCGTCCTTGCCCTCCCTCGGGATATAGTGCACCGGATCGAAAGCGCCGCAGTCATCCCGGAAGCGCAGCACCCAGCCGTCCTTCTTGTCGAGGACGCGCACGGAGAGGTGGTGCGGCAGGTTGTCCTTCGGGAAGCCGTGAAGGATGGTGTTGCCCGCCATTTCCTCGACGCAGAGGGCGATGCGCATGCTGTTTCTCTTGCTCTCCCCGCGCTTGAGGCAGAACGCCTCCGTATCCCGCACGGCGCGCTCCATCTCCTCCAGCGTGTGAATATCCGCCTCCAGCACATCCTCCTTCGGCACAATGAGATCGTTTTTCAGCAGCAGATACGCGCCATCCTTCCACGGCAGCATTCCGGTGGTAAGACGAATATAGATGCAGATGGCCAGCAGCGTGAGCAGCTGACCCGCTGCGAAATAGAACCAGACGCCGGTCGTTGACAGAAAGCGGCTGAGAAGAAACGCCGCGAGCGCCGGGAACACGGCTCCGCCCACGAGGGAAATCGTCTCTGTGAGCCGCTCCCGTCCGGTGACCTGATAGGAATTCTTCAGGGCGGTGTTGATGCAATAGGGAATCATGCCGCAGGCAAAGAGGCGCACGCCCAGAACCGCCATCGTCCGCACCGCTCCGGCCTCCGGAAGAAACAGACTCACGAAGGCGGGCGCAAACACGAGCAGCAGGACGCCCATTCCCAGGCCGAGGATCACGGAAGCGCGGAACAGCTGCTGCATCATATCCTCCAGACCGCGGCGATCCTCCTCGTTGAAGAGGATGCCGGTCATCGTCAGCGACACACTGCCGATGCCGGTGGAGATGCAGCTGGCGGAGTTGCCGATGGAGTTCAGCACGGAATAGGCTGCCACCGCGTCGCTGCCGCCCGTGCCAAGCAGGAGCTTGTTGAGCAGAAACGTCAAAAGGACGCCGGAGGCCATGTGAAACACGGCCGGAACGCCGCCACGAAACAGCTCCGAGATCTTCTTATTCGTGACCAGACGCCGCGAGAAGCGGAACATGCACTTTTTGCTCAGGAAGTAGCCGCAGCCGATGGCCATGGCAATGTAATAGCTGATGGAGGAGGCGAGGCCCATGCCGAACATGCCGCCGTGGAACACCAGCACATTCAGCAGATCCAGCGCAATATCCGAAATGGTCATCCCCAGAACGGCGGCGATCAGAATATTGTTCTTCCCCGCCATCTGCATAAAGGGCAGCAGGATCAGCGCGCCCATGGACGCCGGCACGCCGATGATAAAGCCGATCATATAACCCCGCGTCTGCTCAAAAAGCGAACCCGACCTTCCCGCGCCCATTGCAGACGCGATCGGCGCGCTGAAAATCAGCACCGCGAGCATCAGGGAAAGAGACAGTCCCAGCGTCAGCGCGATGGCGGAGGAATAGCCGGAATTGGTCTCCGTCTGCGAGCCGCGCCCCAGCGATTTGCTGCACGCCACCTGCACACCGGCGGCCAGCATGCTCCCGAGCGCGCCCATCATCAGCAGGATGGGATTTGCCAGCTGATAGGCCGCGATCGACTCCACGCCGAGATAGCGGCCGATGATGATGTTGTCGATCAGAAGGCACAGCGATACCGTGAGCGCGGAGAGGATCTGCGCAGTCAGCATCTGCCGGATCAGTTTCCGAATCATGGTCTGGTCTCCTTTGTCATCATTGGGTACGATCATCATACCATATCCCTGAAAACACCGCAATTTCTTTTGTATGCAAAAACCCTCGAAGTCGAACGTCTTCGAGGGAGAATGAGGACATGATCAATCGCGGCAAACCGGAAGCAGTTCATCAGTCTTCATCATGTTGATATCCTCATTAAAAAAGATTTACAAAGGAGGCGTTATCATGTCGCTAGTTCAGTTTATACCACTTCAAACAAAAGACGCCTCAACCGGCAAATGGTTGAGGCGTTTTATTGTATGGCGAAAACCACTCGTTAGGCGGGTGGATGTTTATTTGCAATTAGAGTTCTTCAAACAACTTGCTCAGGGGAACTTCCAACTTTTCTGAAATACAAAACAGCGTATCCAAAGACATTCCCTTCAGTTTCGTGCCGTTGTTCGCTTCAAACTGACTGACGAACGACCAACTCTTTCCGATCAGTTCAGCAAACTGTTCCTGCGTATAACCGCGCATCTTCCGGTACATTGCAATACGCAATCCCAAAGCTCGGTACTGCTCACGATATTGCTCCTGCATAACATCACATCCTTGTGTTCTATGCTAACAAAGATGCCTCACTTTTATTACAGGCTAAAAGCGATATTATATTTACTTGTAGCGAGTATTATGATAATCTGAGTGAAGAATATAGAAAAACAAGAAAGCGTGATTGCCATGGGAAAAGAAAACCGAGCTTTTTTTGTCTACAGTCCCTGCACGGCGGAGGAACTGCTGCGTCCGCATGATCTGAACAGCGAGAAGCCCTATCAGATCGTCCATACCGTTTTTCTGAGCGCCATGTCCTATGAGAACTTCATAACGGATATGCTGGCTGATCGGCAATTCCTTGAGGACTACGCCGATCTCTGCAGCGAGGGTGAAGTCTGGCGCTGCATCCTTGTCAAGCAGCGTGAACAATCAGGCGGCATCCTCATCGTACCGGATGGGTGCTATGTGAAGTACGCGGCTTTATTGCCTGCTGACATCTGAAATGGCATCGTTTTATTTACCATAATTTATTTATGTAAACTAATATGCAAAAATGTGACGTTCAGCTGGTAAGACTGAGCGTCACACATTTATTCATGGG
>JAZQDI010000145.1:0-4547 GCA_045546715.1 Oscillospiraceae bacterium
CAGTTCAACGTTATGCACTACCTCGACGTGGCGCAGCAGAACGGCATCGCCGGCGACGTCTGCCCCATGCCCGAGGCTGAGGCCGGCATCTCCATGGACGACGATTTCTGCGTCCTCGGCTGCTGCGCCGTGCAGAACAACACCACCTGCGACGGCTCCCTCATGGGCAACGGCATCATTGCCAAGCGTCTGGAGCAGCAGTACGGCATCCCGACCTTCCAGCTGGCCACCCCGCTGCGCCACACCGAGCCCGACGTTCTCGAGTACGCCGCCGAGCAGATCAAGCAGGCGATCGCCTTCATCGAAGAGCACACCGGCGAGAAGTGGGACTGGAACATTTACTTCGACTGCGCCCGCCGCGTGAACGTTGCCACCCGCTGCCGCAACGCGCAGCTTGAGATCAATTCCTCCCCCTATCCGCAGTTCTTCGGCGCGGTCTTCTCCCTGTACAACGACACGAACTACATGGGCAACTCCGGTCGTGACCCGTACTTCGAGAAGCTGGACAAGAAGCTCCTGGCGCTCGCCGAGAAGGGCTACAAGGAGAAGAGAATGTACGCCAAGGAGTACCGTCACCGCGCGGTCGTCTGGGGCGTGCAGCCGCAGTACGTCATCGACATGCTCTACTGGCTGCTCCAGTGCTGGGGCATCGTGCCGCTGACCGATATGCTCTCCATGATCTACACCGGCGAGATCGCCGAAGTGGATACGCCCGAAAACCGCGAGCAGGCTTACCGTGACATGGCCAAGCTGAACATGGAAATGATCATGCGCAACCATACCCATGGCGGCTACGACGTGCTCACCAACGACCTCTGGCGCACCTGCGAGAAGATGAACGCCGATATCGCCATGATGTGGGAGCACATGTCCTGCAAGGCGCTCGTCGGCATGCATGGTATGTTCGAGGAGCAGGGCCGCGAGCTCGGCATCCACATCATGTGGGTCTGCCACGACCTGTGCGATCCCCGCGTTTACACCCGCAGCGCCATCCGCGGCCAGGTCAACGCTTACATGCGTACCGTCATGCGTGAAGAGCCGCTGGATCCGTCCCTCGAGAACCTCCCGGACGACGAGGCGTATTAAGGAAGGAGAGAAACAACCATGAAGAAATTTGCGAAGATTCCTCTGTACGTCCTCGGCGCCGGTGCGGCTGCCTTCGTCGGCACCTTCACCATGTACATGTTCAATCTGGACATGAAGCTGATGACGGTCATCGAGCCCTTCCTCGAGAAGTGGTACGACAGCAGAGAGCACGACTTCTACCTCTAAAACAATCCAAAAAGGACCCTGCCGCCGGCAGGGTCCTTTTTTGTGCGATGCACTTCAAAAGGGATTATTGGCTGCAAGCGAGGCTTGCGATAGAAAAATCCCTTTTTCCGTGAGGAGTATTTATGCCCGCGGCGAAGCCGCAGGGTATAAATAATTTGAATTGATTTGCGCCTGCGAGCGCAAACTCTGCGAGGCCCCTACACCAGATGCGCGTCGCGCAGGGTGCAGTAGAGTCTGCCGTCTTCATCATAGGTGTCAAACACGCCGACGACGCTGATTTCCGTGTCCGGCGACGGATAGGCGCTGCCGTCTGTGAGGACAAATTCGATTCCCTGGGCGCAGCAGGCCGTGGCGTCCTGAATGATGCAGGCATAATAGTCTGCGCCGGACGAATCGTCGTGATACGTCGCGCAGGCGCCCTCCATCTTCACGGTTCTGCCGATGTATTCCTCCGGGTTCATGAGCATATTGTAAACCTCGGAGTAGACCATGGTGCTGGAGAGAACGGTCAGATCCACGTCCACCGAAGCATCGCCCGCCGGGCCGGCCGGGGCGGACTGTCCCAGCGCCTGCGCGAGCACGGAGAGATTCGCCCGCATGATGGCGAGATAGTTCGCGCCGTCGAGCACATCCTGTGACGTGACGGACTGCATGGAGTCGAGCGTGAGAATCTGCTGATTCTTCGCGTTCGTGCTCTGCACGATGGTCTCGGCGATTTTTTGGTCGGAGCCCTCGATGGTCAGAACGGCGGGCAGTTCCAGCTCGTCCACCTTCTGCGCGAGGAAAAGCACGGTCTCAAAGCTCGCTTCCGTCTCTACCGAGCAGCCGGAGAAGGCGGCGAAATAGTTCAGACCATAGTCGTCCGCCAGATACCGGAACGGAAAGCGGTCGCCGAAGAGGATTGTGTCCTGATCGGCTGCGGAGACGGTCGCCTGATATTGACCGTCCAGCGTCTCCAGCTGCGCGATATAGGTCTCGGCGTTCGCCTGATAGGTGTCCGCGTTCGCGTCATCAAGGGCAGAAAGGGCGTCCGCCAGCTGACGGACGAGCGCTGCGGCGTTTTTCAGCGAGAGCCAGACGTGCTCGTCATATTCCGGCTCGTCTCCCTCGTCCTCGTCTTCCTCTGCCTGCATGCCCTCCACGGTCTCCTCTTCCTTCTTCGCGCTGCCGAGCGCGTCGAGCAGATTGATTGTGACCATGTCCTTGTTTGCAGCGGTTTTGAGCGCGTCGTCTACCCATTCATCCGATTCGCCGCCGACATAGATAAAGAGATCGCAGCTGCCGACGGTCAGCAGATCCTCCGTGGTGGGCTGGTAGCTGTGGAGATCCACGCCGCTGTCGAGCAGCATCGTGACATCCGCGTCGACGAGCTTGCCGCCGAGGATGCTCCGCACCCAGTCATAGATCGGGAAGATGGTGGTCACGATCTGCAGCTTGTCGCTCTGCTCCGCGCTCTGCTCCGGCTCAGCGGCGCAGGCAGCGAGCAGTCCCGCCGCGAGCACGACGGCAAGGAACAGGGAAATGATTTTTTTCATGTCAGAAACCTCCTGAAATTCGTTATATGCGCAAAAAGACAAGGACACTGTGCCAAAACAGGCGCAGCTCGCCCTTGCCGGAGGTTTCTTTAATTGTTGAGCCGAACCCGGAAGGAGACCGGCGTCCCTGCGCGGAGCGCGGCGGAAAGAATCGGCGCCGGGAAAACGAAAAGCAGGACAGGCAGGAGCAGCGCCGCAAGCGCAGCGATGCTGCCGAGCTGCCGCAGCGTCTCCACGCACTGCCGGATGCAGGCGCAGACTGCGCAGTCCTCCCCGGCGCAGTCATGGTCCGCTTCCGCCGCGAGAAAGGAGACGGAGACGAGCACGAGCAGCAGCATTGCAAGCGCCGTGATGAGCGCGATTGTCTGTTTTGCGTGTGTCATGCCAGCTCCTCCATTTTCGAGTTTTCCTAATTATACCAATCCGGCAGCGCTTGTCAAGCGCCGCCGGATGTTTGCGTTATTCAAACTTTTTCGTCAGCTTTTCGATCGCCTCGGCGAAGGAGGCGAGCGTCTTGTTCGGGCGGCCCTCGCTCTTTTGGACGAGGCTGGTGAGCGCCGCGAGCGCCTTGACCAGCCGCTGATATGCCGCGCTGACGGTGCGCTGCTTGCCGGAGACCGCAATCTGCTTCTGGATGGGCTTCGGCTGCGCCTCATAGACGGTCGCGCCCGCCGCGAGATCGAATACCGTGCCGCTGTATGGCGCGGCGGCGTCGTAGTGATATTCGTCGCGCAGGCAGCGCACAAACGCCTTGCAGGCGTCGTCGTCGCCGTGGTTGACGAAGACCCTGCCGGGCTTCGGCGTGATGGCGCTGAGCCAGTCGAGCAGCCCCTGCTTGTCCGCGTGGCCGCTGATGCCGGGCAGGGCGGTGATCTCGGCGTGCACTGCGATCTCGTCGCCGAGGATCTTCACGCTCTTCGCCCCGTCGTGGAGCTTGCGCCCCAGCGTGCCCATGGCCTGATAGCCCACGAACAGCACTGTGCACTCCGGCCGCCAGAGATTGTATTTCAGGTGGTGGCGCACACGGCCGGCGTCGCACATGCCGCTCGCCGAGAGGATGACCTTCGGCGTCTTGTCGTCGTTGAGCGCCTGCGACTCCTGCTGGCTCGTCGCCATGCGCAGATCGGGGAACCAGAGCGGGTTTTCGCCCCGGCGGATGAGCGACTGCGTCTCCTCGTCGAGATAACGAGTGTCCGTCTGCAGGAAGATGCCGGTCGCCTCGTTCGCGAGCGGGCTGTCCACATAGACGGGGAAGCTCGGGTGGTTTTTCACCAGACCGAGATTTTTGATCTGCCGGATGAAATAGAGCATTTCCTGCGTGCGGCCGATGGCGAAGGAGGGGATGATCACGTTGCCGCCCCGGTCGAGCGTCCGCTGAATGACCGCCGCAAGCGCCGGGACGTAGTCCACGGTCTTTTCGTGATAGCGGTCGCCGTAGGTGGATTCGATCATCACGTAGTCCGCGCCCTCGGGGATCCGCGGATCGTTCAGAATCGGCTGGTCCGTGTTGCCGACGTCGCCGGAGAAGATGATCTTCTTTTCCGTGCCGCCCTCGGTAAGCCACGCCTCGATGCAGGCGCTGCCGAGCAGATGGCCCACGTCCGTGAAGCGGATGGCGATGTTCTCTCCGATCTGGATTTTTTCGTTGTAGGGGCAGGGGCGCAGCAGCTTCAGCAGTCCCTCCGTGTCCTCCAGATCGTACAGCGGCGGGACCGGCGGCTTGCCGGCGCGCTCGGCCTT
>JAZQDI010000146.1:0-21836 GCA_045546715.1 Oscillospiraceae bacterium
TGCGCGGGGCAGGCCGTCTTGCAGGGTGCGGTGCCCTCGGGAGAGATATACTCGCGGTTGGAGCGGTGGTTGACGTTCCACTTGTCCGGGCCCCACTCGACGCTGTCGGGCAGCTCGTGATACTCGTGGACGATCGGCTCCTTGGAGCAGAGCTTCTGACCCATCTGGATGGCGTTGTTCGCGCAGTGATCGGTGCAGCGGCCGCAGGCCACGCACTTCTCCTCGTCGATCTCGGCGACGTAGTTGCTCTTGGTGAAGTTCGGGGTGTTGAAATACTGCGTCACGCCCAGCGCGAGGCAGCTCTCGACCTGGCAGTTGCAGATGGCGAAGGTCTCTCCGGTGTGCAGGGTCGTAATCTGGTGCACGCAGCCGATATCGTCGGCGCGCTTGATGATGGCCTTGGCCTCGTCCACGCTGACCGGGCGGCCCCAGCCGTTGTGGGTGAAGAGGTCGGCGATGCGGCCCATGAACAGGCAGTATTCCTCATCGAGGTCGCCGGCGCCCTCGCCCATCATGCGGCGGACGCGGCGGCACTGACATGGCGCAATGTTCAGGTGGCCTTCGTTGTCCTCGATATACTTCGAGCACTTCTCGTTGTCGATCTTCTGCGCGTCCGCGGGGATGGCGCTCTCCACGGGGATGACACGCATGACGCCGGCGCCCATGGGCGTGTTCATCGCGTGCTCTTCCTGGCTGGTGGTCGCATGCTGATGGAAGGCATAGGCGATCTCCGGATGCGCTTCGACGAACGGCTTGTTGGACAGCAGGAACTCGAAGATGCCGGGGGTGTACGGCGGGAGAAGGTAAATCTCAAGATTGACCTTCGGCACGATGACCTGCACCACGAGACCGATCGCAGTGATCTCATGCAGGACTTCCTTCGTGCGCTTGATGGACAATCCGGCCTTGCGCGCAATGAACGGGACAAAAGCCGGCTTCATGCTGGTCAGCGCCAGCATGACCTGGATCTGCTCGTCGGTGATCCACTTCTCAAAGACTCTGTACTCTGCGCAATCGGGAGTGATTTTGTAGAGACCGTCATTGATCTTCTCACACAGACGAATCAAATTCTGTCTGACTTCCAAGTTGTTACCCTCCTTGTTTGTTATACATCTCTGATGTCAGTAACGTCTACCTAGACTATTATATAGTTTATCCTTTGACAAATTAATTGTCAATCTATTTCTCCTGAAATGTTCAGAAAAAAATCGTTGAATTGGAAGAGTTTGGAGTGCCGATCCGCTTTTTGACTTCCGCTTCGCCGCGTGGTACAATTTCAGCATAAAAAAGGAGGGAGCGACATGAAGCATTTGAACGAAATGCCCCGGCTGCAGCTCGGCCTCTTCCCCACCCCGATTCACCGGCTGGACGGCATGAGCGAGGCGCTCGGCATCGACCTCTGGATCAAGCGGGACGATCTCACCGGCGTCGCGCTCGGCGGAAACAAGGTGCGCAAGCTGGAGTTTCTGCTCGCCGAGGCGAAGGCACAGGGCGCGGAGGTCGTCTTCACGACCGGCGGCGCGCAGTCAAACCACGCCATGCTCACGGCGGCCTGCGCCAAGCGCCTCGGCATGACGCCGATTCTGATTCTCAAGGAGCGCGGCGTAACGGCAAAGAAGGGAAACCAGCTGCTGGAGGCGCTCATGGGCACGGACGTGCGCTTTCTCGACACAGACAGCTATGACGATATTTATGCCGAGATGGACCGCGTCGGCGCGGCGCTCGGCAAGCCGTATTATAAGATTCCCTGCGGCGGCTCCAACGCTGTGGGCACGCTGGGCTATGTCGCCTGCGCGCAGGAGATTGCATCGCAGGGCGTGCGCTTTGACCATCTCGTCTGCGCCGAGGGCAGCGGCGGCACCATGGCGGGGCTCGCGCTGGGCGCAAAGCGGTATCTGCCCGGAACGATGGTGCACGGCATGATGGTGGACACCGATCCCTTCGACGAGATTACGCTCCGACTCATGCGCGAGACGGCGGCGCTTCTGGGCTATGACGCTGAGATCACGGCGGCGGACTTTCATCTGCGCGATCAGTGCGGCCCGGGCTATGCCATCCCCTCGGAGGAGGGAAACGCGGCTGTGCGTCTCATGGCGGAGACGGAGGGACTCTTCCTCGACCCGGTTTACACCGGAAAGGCCTTCGCCGGGCTGATCGCCATGGCGAAGGAGGGCGCCTTCCGCCCGGACGAGCGCGTGCTCTTCCTGCACTCCGGCGGCGCGGGCGGCCTGTTCGCCGTGGAGATGTGACCGTATATGAAAAGCGACCTGCCAAAGCAGGTCGCTTTTTTCTTAAAGCAAATCCTTATGGCTCTCGTAGAACTCGCGGTAATCCTTCAGCATGAACTTCAGGAGATTCGGCGTGTCGAGCTGGTAGGGACATTTGCTCGCGCAGCTGCGGCAGCCGATGCAGTCATTGATCTTCTCCATCTTCGCCTGCCACTCCGGCGTCATATACTGCTGCCACGGCGAGCGGCGCAGGAGCATGTTCATGCGGGCGCACTGGCGGATCTCAATGCCCATGGGACACGGCATGCAGTAGCCGCAGCTGCGGCAGAAGGAACCGGAGAGCTCTTTGCGCTCCTGCGCAATGAAGTCCTCGAGCTCCGGCGTCATCTGCGGGTCCTCCTCCGCCATCTCAAGCCACTGGCGCAGCTCGTCCATCGTCTGGATGCCCCAGATGGGAACAACGTTGTCATACTGATTCATGAAGGCATGGCAGGCGCGCGCATTCGTGAGCATACCGCCGGCAAGCCCCTTCATGGCGATATAGCCCATGTCGGCCGCCCTGCACTTCTCGGCGAGGGCGAGGTCGCGCTCGGCGGAGATGTAGCTGAAGGGAAACTGCAGCGTCTCAAACAGTCCGGACTCGATGCACTGCTCGGCCACGGCGACGCGGTGCGTCGTGACGCCGATGTGGCGGATCCAGCCGCGCGCCTTGGCCTCGAGCGCGCCGGCATAGGCGCCGTTCGGGTCGTTCGGGTCCGGGACCTCGGGCACCTGATGGAACTGGAAGAGATCGATGTAGTCCGTCTTCATCATGCGCAGGCTGTTTTCAATATGCGCGAGCACGCCCGCCTTGTCCCGGGCGGCGCTCTTGGTGGAGATCACGATGTTCTCCCGCACGTCCGAGAGCGCGAGACCGATCTTTTCCTCCGAATCGGTGTAGGCATTGGCAGTGTCGAAATAGCGGATGCCGCCGTCATATGCCGCGCGCAGAAGCTGCACCGCGTCGTCCATATTGCAGCGCTGCACCGGCAGGCAGCCCATGGCGGTTTTGGTGACGACGAGACCGGTCTTGCCGAGCGTCAGAGTTTTCATATGGATACCCCCGATTATCAATTGTTTTTTCATATTTTAACACATCACGCCTCTCTTGAAAAGCAGAAAAGTGTATGCTAACATGGAGGCAGAAACAGGCGAAAGGAAGCGAGTCATCGTGATCAAAAACCGCAATCTGCTCGACGGACTCATGGAGGGCAACCGTCAGTTTTTGTCCGCATCTCAGCCGATTGGGGACGTCTCCCCTGCCCGGCGGCTGGACACGGCGGAAAACGGGCAGCGCCCCGCCGCCATTGTGATTGCCTGCTCCGACGCGCGCGTGATGCCGGAGAGCATTTTCTCCGCGGGACTGGGCGAGCTGTTCGTGATCCGCGTGGCCGGAAACGTGCTGGACGATCATCAGCTCGGCAGCATCGAATACGCGGCAGGACATCTGCACACGAGAATCATCATCGTGCTGGGCCACACCGGCTGCGGCGCGGTGGACGCCGCGCTCTCCGGCGGGGGCGACGGCTTTATCAAATACATCACAGATGAGATTCTCCTCGCCGTCGGCGAGGAAAAAGACCCCGACCGCGCCTGCTGCCTGAACGTGCAGCACGCGGTGGAGACCATCCGGCGCGAATTTGCCGCGCACCCGGAGATTCCCTCGGCGGAGCTCGACATCATCGGCGCGGTTTATGACATTGCGACCGGCGCGGTGCACTGGCTGGAGGACTGAGATGGAGCTTCTCGATCTGGTGGACGAACACGGCGCCCCCACGGGCGAGACCGTCTCCCGGGAGGACGCGCACCGGCTGGGGCTGCGCCATCGGGTGGCCCACGTCTGGGTGATCCGGCGGGCGCAAGCCGGCTGGCAGGTGCTGCTGCAGAAGCGCAGCCGAAACAAGGACTCCTACCCCGGCTTATGGGACACCTCCTCCGCCGGCCACATCCCGGCGGGAGACGAGCCGCTCGTCTCCGCACTGCGGGAGCTTCAGGAAGAGCTCGGCATCTGCGCCGAGGCAGACGATCTGACTTTCATCGGACAGTTTCCGATCCGGTATGAAGAGACCTTCCACGGAAAACCATTTCGGGATAACGAGATCTCAAGTGTCTATGTCTATGACCGGCCGGTTTCACGCTCCGAGCTGCAGCTGCAGGCGGAGGAGATTGAAGACGCAGACTGGTTTGATCTGGACGAGGTTCGGCAGCGCACCGCGCAGGGCGACGAGCGCTTCTGCGTGCCGGAGGCGGCGCTGGCGCTGTTATCACGGCATCTGAACAAGGAGGAACCGACATGAGAAAACGGCAGGCGGCCATCGCGCTGGCGCTTCTGAGCGCCGTGAGTACGCTGTGTCTCAAGGGGATGCAGGCCATCGGGCGGCACATGGAGGGCAAGCGCTGAGATGGGCTATGTGGAGGAACTGCGCGCGCTCGTCGGCCACCGGCGGCTGATTCTGGCGGGCGCTTCCTGCGTCGTGCGCCGCGAGGACGGGGCGCTGCTCGTGCAGCAGCGGGTCTATCCGGCCGGGCGCTGGTGCTTCCCCGGCGGGCTGATGGAGCTGGGCGAATCCGTGGAGGAGACGGCCCGGCGCGAGGTCTTTGAGGAGACGGCCATCACCGTGGGGCGCTTAAAGCTCATCGGCGTTTACTCCGGGGCGGACCATCTCTGCCGCGCCGCGAACGGAGACGAATGGTACGTCGTGAACAGCGCCTTCGCCGCTCTCGACTGGACGGGCGAGCCGAAGGTGAACGACGGCGAATCCGTGCGTCTGGCGTGGAAGCGGCCGGAGGATATGCCGGAGACGCTGGTGCGGTCACACAAGGAAATTCTGAGAGACTATCTGAAACTGGAGCGATAGATGCGATACTGTGTTTTTTCCGATTCCCACGGGCATGCAGACGCGATGCTGCAGGCAATCGAGCGCGAGCAGCCCGAGGCCATGTTTTTCCTCGGCGACGGCGAGCGCGAGCTGAGCCGGGTGGAGCAGGCGTTTCCCGACCTTGCGGTCTACGCCGTGCAGGGCAACTGCGACTACTGGTCAGAGCTTCCAAGCTGCCTGCTCTGTGAGCTGGACAATGGGAAAGCCGTGTTTTTCACCCACGGTCATCTCTTCGGCGTCAAGCGCGACCCGGCGTTTACCGATCTGGTCTCAGCGGCGCTGCAGTGCGGCGCGGACATCGCCCTCTTCGGGCACACGCACGAGGCGCATCTCGACGAGACCGACGGCGTGACGCTCTTGAACCCCGGCAGCATCGGCGGCTTCGGCGAGGCGAGCTACGCCGTGATCGAAACCGAGGGCGACGGCTTCACCGCGCGGATCGTGCGCGTGTAACAAAAAAGCAGAAAACGCACACCTGGTGACAGGTGTGCGTTTTGTTTTTATTCAATTTCTTTCGGCGGACCGGCTGTCTTCGTGCGCCGTTCTCCCTTCTTTTCGAGCCAGGGGAGAAACGCCTCTTTATACACAAAGTCGAGAATCGCGGCAAACGGGATAGCGAGCAGAATGCCGACCACGCCGAGGATGTTGCCGCCGACGACGATGGAGATCAGAATCAGCAGACCGGACACGCCCAGCGAATTTCCGAACAGGCGCGGCTTGATGACCCAGCCGTCGAGACCCTGCAGCACGAACGTAAAGATGAGGAAGATGAGCGCGTGCATGGGCTTGACCAGCAGCAGGACAATGCCGCCGATGGCGCCGCCGATGATCGGGCCGAAGGTGGGGATCAGATTTGTGAAGCCGACCACCACGGACACGAGCCCCGCGAACTGCATGCGCATGATCCACATGAAGATGAGGTTTGCAATGCCGATAATGAGCGCGTCGAGCAGGCTGAAGGTGATATAGCGGCTGAGAATGCCGTCGCACCGGTGGAGGAAGCTGCGCACATACTCATAATGCCCCGGACTCATGCAGGCGCGGCCGAGACGGCGCAGACCGGGCTTGATGCGGTCCTTCGCGGCGAGCAGATAAACCGAGAGCACGAGCGCGATGGCCCAGTTGGCCACGCCCTTGCCCGCCTTGGAGGAAGCGGAGACGATGCTGCTCAGATTCTTGGTGATGACCTGAGCGAGCTTGCCCATCATGTCGCCGGAGGAGGAGAGAATGCTGTCGAGATCCATGTGCTTGCCGAGACCCCAGTGCTCCGCGAGCTTGCGCAGCGAGGCCATATAGTCGTCCACGTTGTTGAGCAGCGTGGTGACGCTGTCGATCAGCTGCGGGATGAGCGTTCCCAGCAGGAACAGCAGGAAGAGCACCACGACCAGTACCGCGAGTCCCACCGCGAGCGACCAGCCGAGCGAATCGTTCTTCACCTTTTTGAAAATCGTGCGCTGGCAGAGCTTTGCAAGCGGATTGATCATATAGGCCAGCACGCAGCCGAGGAACACCGGGAGAAAATAGCCGCCGATTTTGGTCAGCGCCTCCCAGATGTTGCTCATGTGCTCCAGCAGCACATAAAACAGCACCACGACACAGCCTGCCACGGCATAGGGGAACCAGCTCTGTTCACTGAGTTTTCTGTGTTTCATATCCGAAGTCCTTTCGGGGGATGATTCCTGAAAACACTATAGCATTCCCGGAAGCCTTTTTCAAGATGCGTCCTTATTTCTTACGAACAATTAAACCGTCGAATGCCGCGAGCAGCCCCGGCAGCACAAACAGAATCAGCAGCACCGCGCAGAGAGACCCCAGCGCGATCGACGTGCAGACCTGCGCAATGCTCTGCGTGGGGCAGAATTTTCCGAGAATGGCCGTGACCAGAATGAGAATCAGGCCGGAGGTCATGATCGTGTGGATGCTGTGGGCATAGGCCTGCCGCAGCGCCTCCGGCCGCGGCTGCGTTTCGCGCATTTCCCGGTAATAGCCGGAGAAGACAATGGCATAGTCGATCGTCGCGCCCATGAGAATGCCCTGCACCACGAGCAGCGCGAGATAGTACACATCATACCCCTGCCAGCCCATGGCGGTGATGGCCATATAGACGCCGCACTGCACGAGCAGCACGAGGATGAGCGGGATAACGGGCGAGCGGAACGTGAGCAGCACGACGAGGAAGATCGCCGCCGCAGTGATGAGACTCACTGTGAGAAACTCACGGCTGAAATTCTGCGCCATCTCATGCACCATGGCGGAGGTGCCGATGAGATAGGTCTCCCCCGCAAAGTCCGTGTCGCAGCGGCGGTAGAGGTCATCCATGAACGCCGTGGTCTCTTCGGAGTCCTCGGGATACGTCGTCTGGATGACGAGCCGCGCCCAGCGCTCGCCGCGCATCTGCGCGCGCTGCGCATCAAACTGCTCGCGCATCTGCGTGCGGATGCGCTCCGTGCCCTTGCCGAAGGCGTTATCAAAGCGGGGGTCCGTGATGAGCGTGTCCATAAACTCCTCGAGCGTCATGGTCACATCGTCGCCGTAGCCGCGGGTGTGGTAAACGCCCCAGAGCACGCTCGCGGGCATGGCGGAGCCGCCCATCTGTCCCATGGCCTCCTGCATCTCCCAGACGGTCAGCGGACGCGAGAAGGAATTGACATAGGCCTGCGCGGAGCGGACATGCTCATTCTGCTCGAGCTCCGAGATCAGCGGCAGAATGGCCGCCTCGTCCTGATTTTCATACAGGAGCACAACCGTATTGTCCGCCGGGAAGACGCTCGTGAGCTCGTCCGTGAGTCCCTCGGTAAAGATGATGGGCGTGAACGTGCGCAGCCAGGCAAACGCCGCGAACATGACCACGAACAGCACCGGGATGACGCGTCTTCCCTTTTCGCTCATGGCGGCCATCCAGTTTGTCGGAAAGCGGAGCGTGCGCTTGGCGGTTTTTTCGATCAGCCGGTCGCCCCAGAGAATCAGCGTTGGCAGGACGGTGAAGACGCAGATCATGCTGATGAAAACGCCCTTTGCCAGCACGATGCCGAGCTCGCGCCCGATCTTGAACGTCATGAACACGAGGGCGAGCAGACCCACCACCGTCGTGAAGGAGCTGGAGAAGATGGAGGAAAACGACTGCGCGAGCGCCGACTTCATGGCGTCCGTTTTGCCGAGACCGGCGGCCTTTTCGTCCCGATAGCGGTTCATGAGGATGATGGAATAGTCCATGCTCAGCACCAGCTGCAGCACCGGCGCAATGGAAAACGTGATATCGGAGATATAGCCCAGAAACAGATTCGTGCCCAGATTGATGACGACGGCCATGCCGATGGCAATGAGAAAGAGCACCGGCTCCGCCCACGATTTGGACATGACGATGAGAATGGCGATCAGAATGCTCACGCCGATGGCGAGAAGCGTGAGGGTGACCTCGGTTTTCTGCGGCTCATTGGTCTGCACCGTGAGCCCGTAGGACGCGAATTCCTTCTGAAACACGCGCTGCACCGTCTCGGCCTGCTGGGAGTCATAGCCGTAATCCAGATTCACGATCATGAGCGTCATGCCGTCCCGGCTGTAGTGCGGATCATCGGGCATATATTCCACGCGGGAGACATAGACATGGCCGGCAATTTCATCGCGCACGGCGCTGATCTGATCGGCCGGCAGCGCGCGGAACGCAAAGCGGAAGGCGCTCTGCTCCCCGGGGTCGGGAAAGGCCTCGTTTTGAATTTCCACGCCGCGGCGCATGGCGGAGTTCGCCGGCAGATAGCGCGACATGTCCGTATTGATCTCCACGCGCAGCGCCAGAACGCCGCACAGAACCGTCACTGCGAGCATGATAAGCGCAAACACGCCCCGGCGATCCACGAGGATCCGGGCCAGTCTCTTCATACCATCGCCTCCAAAGCTGAAAACCACGAATTGGTAAAGCTTATTTTATCACAGGTAAACCGGACGTTACAAGAGCAATTGCGGCTCGGTCGCTTCGGTATTGACAAATCGGTGGAATTGTTCTATCTTCATAAAGTCGAATAATAGTCCTATTTATATATAGTGCTAAATGCAAAACGGTTTTCCCGATACGAAAGGAGCCATTTCCGTGAGAAAAAGATGGATCACCTGGCTGCTGACCGTCACCATGATTTTCAGCATGGCTGTGCCGGTTCTGGCAGATGAGGCCGCCCCGGCGGCAACGCCCTCCCCGGCAGCAACCGCCGCGCCGACGACAAAACCCGCGCCGACCGCAACGCCTGCACCGACGTCCAAGCCCGTGCCGAGTGCGACGCCTGCGCCGACCGCCAAACCCGCGCCGACTGCGACGCCTGCGCCGACTGCCAAGCCCGCGCCGACCACGACGCCTGCGCCAACGGCCAAGCCCGCGCCGACGCCGACGCCGATTCTGATCTCCGGCGTGGCCCTCTCGGAGAGCGAGCTCACGCTCGCCGACGGGAAAAGCCACGCGCTGAAATGCACCCTTCTCCCCGAGAACACCATTGAGCCGCCGGAGCGGGTGGAGTGGTCCTCCACGAATGAAAAGGTGGCCACGGTGGATCAGGAGGGGCTTGTGAAGGCCGTGGGAACCGGCAGCGCCGTGATCACCGTCGCCGTGAAGGGCCGCGCATCGGAGCATGCCTTCACCGCGCAGTGCAAGGTGACGGTCCGCTTTGCCGACGTGCCGGAGGACGCCTATTATACCGACGCGGTCTACTGGGCGCTCGATAAGGGCGTGACCGCCGGCGTCTCCGCCACGAAGTTTCAGCCGGGCGGCACCTGCACCCGCGCCGAGGCCGTGACCTTCCTCTATCGCATCAACGGCAGCCCGAAGAAGGGCTCCGCCGCAAAGTTCACCGACGTGGAAAAGGGCAGCTGGTATGCCGACGCCGTGGCCTGGGCCGTGGCGACCGGCGTCGTGCAGGGCACGAGCAGCACCACCTTCTCCCCCTATGCCAAGTGCACCCGCGCGCAGATCGTGACCATGATCTGGCGCTGCCGCCACCAGAGACCCGGCAACGTCAAGCAGTTCAGCGACGTTGTGAGCGGCAGCTACTGCGACATCCCGGTGCGCTGGGCCGCCTCCGTGGGCATCACGAGCGGCACCGGCTACAACCGCTTCTCCCCCAACGCGCCCTGCACCCGCGCGCAGATCATCACCATGTTCCACCGCTGCGCGGACAAGAAGCACGCCATTTATGACAAGAGCGCATGGCAGGTGCCCTATGAGCGCGCCGCCGCCGTGCTCGATCAGGTGGGCTGGGATCTCAAATCCGCCTTCCTCTGGTCGGTCGGTCTGAGCTACTACCACGACAACATTGACATCTCCGCCGGCAGCGAGGTGCTCGCAAACTACGGCTTTGAGCATCACTGCGGCGACTGCTATGTTTACGCCGCCACCTTCTACACCATGGCCATCGATCTGGGCTATGACGCGCACCAGGTATTCGGCTATGTCCCCCGCCGCGGCGGCGGCAAGATCACCCACTCCTGGGTGGAGATCAACATGAACGGAACGACCTATGTGTTTGACCCGGACTTCCAGTATTCCACCGGGAGAAACGGCTACAAGATTACCTACGGTACCTCCGGCACCTGGGTTTACATGGACTACAGACGCATCAACTGAGAAAGAGAGACCATCATGAAAAGACGCATTCTCGCAGCCCTGCTGCTGACACTGATTCTGTTTTCCCTCGCCGCCTGCGGCTCGAACGAGACGCCCGCCGGCTCCGAGGCCGGCTCTGCGGAGCCGGAAGCCGCGACGCCCGAACCGCTCAAGCTCCTCGGCAAGAAGGCCGAGGGCGAGCACGCCTTCTCTCTGGAGCTGAAAAACGGCACCGGAAAGGACATTGTCTTCTTCGCCGTGAAGGCCGAGGGCGACACGGCCGAGCCTGAAAACCTGCTCGCAGAGGGCGACGTCTTCCCCGCCGGCGAGAGCCGGGAGTTCTGGTATGACGGTGCGGCGGCCTTTGCCGCTCTGGAGCAGAGCCAGAGCGCGGACGAGCCGGAGCGCACACCGGAATTCAGCCTCGTGCTGAAATTTGCCGACGAGGCCACGCAGGAGATTCACGCCTTCCCCTTCGGCGACACGAAGCAGTGCGAGCTGAAGCTGGAGGAGGATCTGGCCTATCTCGTCTACACCTCTGAGAGCACGAAGCAGACCGTGAACACGAAGGACGCCGAACAGAACGTCCGGGATCTGGCCGAAAAGGCAAAGGCGGAGGCCGAGGCCAAAGCCAAGGCCGAGGCGGAAGCCGCAGCGGCGGCAGAGGCTGCCCGTCAGCAGGCGGCCGCAGCGGAAGCGGCGCGCCAGCAGGCAGCGGCGGCGGAGGCTGCCCGTCAGGCAGAGGCCGCGCGGCAGCAGCAACAGCAGGAGCCCGACCCCGTTCCGGACGAGGGTGCGGACGACGGCTGCATCGACGACGGTATCATGTACTGATCCATGGATCTGACATCCATTTCCTTTCTGCTGAGTCTGGCGGGGCTTCTGATTGTCTATTATCTGGTTCCCCGCCGGGCGCAGTGGATCGTTCTGCTGCTGGCGAGTCTCGGCTTTTACTTCGCGGCGGATCTCCGCGCGGGGATTTTTCTCGTGTTCAGCATCGCGATCACCTGGTTTGCCGGGCGCGGCATGGCCCGCATCTATGCGCAGGAGACTAACGAGCGGGCGGCAAAGGCAAAAGCCAAACGGTTTCTGCTGCTCGGCATGCTGCTGAATCTCGCCGTGCTCGCCGGACTCAAGTATCTGAACTTTCTGCTGCAGAATCTGGCGGGGCTCTTCGGCGCGCATCTTCCACTGCTGAAGCTGGTGCTGCCGCTGGGCATTTCCTACTACACCTTCCAGACCGTCGGCTATCTGCTGGACGTTTACTGGCGGAGAACCCAGGCGCAGACGAACGTGCTGCGTCTGGCCCTTTTTGTGAGCTGGTTTCCGCAGCTGATTCAGGGCCCGATCGGGCGCTATGACCGGCTCGCGCCGCAGCTGCTGGAGGGGCACGCCCCGGACGGCGACAATTTCCGCCGCGGACTCTGGCGCATCGCCTGGGGTCTGTTTCTCAAAATGGTGCTCGCCGACTGGGCGGGCATCTTCCGCGAGGCCATCTTCGCGTCTCCCGAGCAGTACGCCGGGATCACGATCTTCGGCACGCTGCTCTACACCGTGGAGCTCTACGGCAACTTCGCCGGCGGGATCGATCTCGCGATCGGCATTTCCCTGCTCTTCGGCGTGCGTCTGGACGAAAACTTCCGCCGCCCCTTCTTCTCCGGCTCTCTGACGGAGTTCTGGCAGCGGTGGCACATCACGCTCGGCACCTGGATGAAGGACTATGTGTTCTTCCCGCTGAGCATGTCGAAGACCATGCGCCGCTTCGGCAAGTGGAGCAAGGCCCACGTCGGCAAAAAGACCGGCAGGCTGCTGCCGCTGTGTCTGTCGAACCTGATCGTCTTCTTCCTCGTCGGCCTGTGGCACGGGCCGACCTGGGCGAACATTGGCTGGGGTCTGTATAACGGCGTGATCATCGCCTCGACCAATCTGCTGGGCGAGCGCTACAGCAGGCTGCGCAGCCGGCTCGGCATCCGCGAGGACGCAAAGGGCTGGCGAGCGTTTCAGATCCTGCGCACGTTCGCGCTCATCAATCTCAGCTGGTACTTTGACTGCTCCGCCTCGTTCGCCGAGGCGTTCAAAATCATCGGCCTGTCGGTAACGCACTTCGCCCCGGCGGAGTTTCTGCGCATTGCCGCCGGCAGCGCTGGCACGGCCTATACGCCCTGGGCGCTGCTGACGCTCACGCTCGGGACGCTGCTGGTTTTCATCGTGGAGATTCTGCAGGAGCGCGGCAAGCTCGCCAGAGAGCCGGAGCGGATGCACTGGCTCGTGCAGACGGCGGTCATTCTCGCGCTGATTGTGAGCGTGCCGCTGCTCGGCCCCGTGAGCGTGGGAAGGGGGTTTATCTATGCGCAGTTCTGATCGTCACCCCTGGCGGTGGATCGTCGCGCTGCTTCTGGCGGCGGCGCTGTTTTTCGCGCTGGATCTGCTGCTCTACCCCTGCACCTTCATGCGAAACGATGTGCACGCGCTCGCGACCGAGCAAAACGACGTGCTCATTCTCGGCACGAGCAACGGCAAGATGGATCTCGAACCCGAGAGCATGCTCGACGGAACCGGGCTCACAGGGCACAACGCCTGCGTGGGCGGCGAATACCCCGTGGACGCCTATTATCTGGCGAAGCTCGCGCTGGAAAAACAGAGCCCGAAGCAGATCGTCTTCGAGCTCGATCCGGGCTATCTCATGACGGAGAAGGAGCCGGGAAACAATTATCTGCTGTTTTACCACGAGTTTCCGTTCTGCCGCACGAAGCTGGAATACGCAGCCGAAACGCTCATGGACTGCGACTTTCGCTCGCTGCTCTTCCCCTTTTATGAGTATCCGCTGAGCCAGACGCTGCCGCGAATGGGTGAAAATCTGCGCATCAAGACCGCGCATGATTACGGCACAGACCATCTGCAGGGCAAGGTGCAGGCCTACCACGAAAACGGATTCATCGAGAAATTCGTCGTGGCGGAAGCGGACTTTCCCAAGTATGAGCCGGTTCGGTTTGACGCAGAGCAGATCGCGCCGCGCAATCTGGAATATCTGCAGAAGCTCATCGATCTCTGCCGCGAGCGCGAGGTGCGCCTCGTCGTGGCGGTCATGCCGCTGCCGGACAAAACGCTCCGCGCCGACGACGCCTGGGACGACGCCTGGGACTGGTTCGGCGACTACTTCCGGGAGCGCGATGTGGAGTTTTACAACTTTAACCGAGAATATTATGATCTCTGGTCCCATGAGAGCGTGTTTTTCGTCGACTGGGACGGACATATGAACGGCGAGAGCGCACGGGGCTTTTCCCGCGTGTTCGGAACGCTGGTATTTTGACAAGGAGGAACTGACATGGACGAGCTGCTGGAGCTGCTGGAGGACATCCATCCGGACGTGGACTACGAAAGCGAAACGAATCTGGTGACGAACGGGATTCTCAAATCGTTTGACATCATGATGCTCGTGGGCGACATTTCCGACGCCTTTGACGTGGACATCCCGGTGGAAAAGGTCGTGCCCGAAAACTTTGAGTCCGCCGCGGCGATTTACGCGCTGATCCAGTCGCTGCAGGGATGATGGAAAACAGTCTGCTGACCTGTCTGGAGCGCAGCGCAAAAACATATCCGGACAAAACCGCCTACGCCGACCAGCGCGACGCGTATACCTTCTCGCAAATGCGCGGCACGGCAATGCGCATCGGCACGGCGCTCTCGAAAGCGCTGCAGGCGCAGAGCGCGCCCGTGGCGGTGTATATGGAAAAGAGCGTGCACTGCGTCGCGGCCTACTTCGGCGTGCTCGCAAGCGGAAACTTCTACTGCCCCGTGGACGGGGAGATGCCGCTCGAGCGCATCCGCCTGATCATGCAGGTGCTCCGCCCCCGCGCCGTGATCACCACGCCCGCCCTGCTGGAAAACGCCCGGAGCTTCGCTGAGAATGTGTATCTCTTCGACGAGCTCGCCGGAGCCGACGCAGACGAGGACTGCATCGCGGAGATTCAGCGGCGCGTGACGGAAAACGACCCGGCTTATGTGCTCTTCACGAGCGGTTCCACCGGCATCCCGAAGGGGGTGCTGCTCCCCCACCGGGTGCTGCTGCGGTATTTTTCCTGGCTGGAGGAACAGTTTGATCTGGGTCCGGACGATGTGTTCGGCAATCAGGCGCCGCTGTATTTCGACATTTCCACCCATGACATTTACGGCGCGGCCTGGTTCGGCGCGCGCATGGAGATCATTCCGCCGCACCTCTTCGGCTTCCCGGTGAAGCTGATCGAATATCTCAATGAGCGGCATGTGACCACCTTCCTGTGGGTGCCGTCTGCCATGAGCATCGCGGCGAAGCTCAAGGTCTTCCGCGCGGTGAAGCCGCTTTATCTGCGGCACATCATGTTTGCCGGCGAGGTGCTGCCGCGAAAGCAGCTGGACTACTGGGTGGAGGCGCTGCCGGACGCGACCTACGCCAATCTCTACGGGCCGACGGAGACCTTCGTCTGCACCGGGTATCTCCGCCGGGGCGGCGAGCCGGAGGGCGAGCCGCTGCCGATCGGCAAGGCGGTGTACAACTCTGAGGCGCTGATCCTCGACGAGAGCGGCGCGGCCGTGCCCGCCGGTGAGGTCGGAGAGCTCTGTCTGCGCGGCAGCTGTCTCGCGCTGGGCTATTACGGCGATGCGCAGCGCACGGCGGAGTCCTTCGTGCAGAACCCGCTGCAGAGCGACTATCCTGACCGGATCTACCGCACGGGCGATCTGGTGCGGCTGGACGAGGCCGGCAATCTGATCTACGTCTCGCGCAAGGACTTTCAGATCAAGCGCATGGGCTACCGCATCGAGCTCGGCGAGATTGAGACAGCGGGCAACGCCATTCCCGGCGTGGAGGAATGCGCCTGCGTCTACCGGGCAAAGCGGGAGCGCATCGTGCTCTGCTATGAGGGCACGGAGCTGGACAGCGGCGAGCTGCTGCGGCAGCTGGAGGCGCGGCTGCCCTGGTATATGATGCCGGATCAGGTCAAGTGGTTTCCCGCCCTGCCGCGAAATGCCAACGGAAAGATTGACCGGAAAGAACTGAACAGCTGAAAAAGCGCGCACATGACGAGAAGTCATGTGCGCGCTTTTCTGTTTTGTTTTATTGCTCCCAGGTGCGCTCGCTGATGATATATCGCGGCCGCTGCTTGGTCTCCATATAAATCTTGCCGATGTATTCTCCGATGAAGCCGAGGGAAATGAGCTGCACGCCGCTGACAAAGCAGATGATGCAGGTCATGCTCGCCCAGCCGGCCACGGTCTTGCCCAAAATGGCGGTGATCAGCGCCCAGAGACAGCCGAGGAAGCTCACGACCGCGACGAACACGCCGAAGGTGGTGATCAGGTGCAGGGGCTTTACCGAGAGGCTTGTGATGCCGTTCATGGCGAGGGCGAGCATTTTCTTGAGCGGATATTTGCTCTCGCCCGCCATGCGCTCATGACGCTCATATTCCACCGTGCTGCTCGAAAAGCCCACCAGCGGAATCATGCCGCGCAGGAAGAGATTGACCTCCTTGAAATCGGCAAACTCCTGCAGCACGCGGCTGCTCACAAGGCGGTAATCCGCATGGTTATAGACGACCTCCGCGCCCATGGCGGAGAGGAATTTATAAAACCCCTGCGCGGTCGTGCGCTTGAAAAACGTGTCCGTCTCGCGGCTGGAGCGCACACCGTAAACCACCTCGGAGCCGGCCAGATAGGCGTCCACCATTTTGTCCATGGCGTTGATGTCGTCCTGACCGTCGCAGTCAATGGAAATGGTGATGTCGCAGCGGTCCTTCGCCTCCATCAGACCGGCGAGCACGGCGTTCTGGTGGCCGCGGTTGCGGCTCTGGCTGATGCCGATGAAGTGCGCCTCCTGCGCCGCCATCGCCTTGATGAGCTCCCAGGTGCGGTCGCGGCTGCCGTCATTGACAAAGAGAACACGGCTGTCATCTGAGATCTTCCCGTCCGCAATGAGCTGCTGCAGCTTTTTCCGGAACATCGGCGCGGTGATGGGCAGAACCTCTTCCTCGTTATAGCACGGAATGATGATATACAGAATCGGGCGTTCCATAGGTCGTCGCTCCTTTTTCTCCTGTGTGATGCTTCGATTATAGCACACCAGAATCGGAAAGAAAAGACGCCTCAGGTCCTCTTTTTACTGCGCGGCGATCTGCGCGCCGGTGGTATCGATGGTATAGTCGCCCGAATAGATGTTTTCGCCGATCGGGACGATGGTATAGCCGTCCGCCTGCAGCGCTTCAATGATGCCGGGCAGCGCCTCGGGCGTGTGCTCGGCGGCGTTGTGGAACAGGACAATGCTTCCCGGTTGCACCTTGGAGAGCACACGGTGCGTGATCTCCTCCGCGCCGATGCCCTTCCAGTCGAGACTGTCGCGTTCCCATAGTGATTAAAACCGTTTGCAGCGGGCGGTTGCAGTAGTTTCAGCAGACTTCGCAAAATAAGATAGCATGGCTGAGAAATGCGCAGTGTTGTCGAATAATATAGCTCTGGATGGCCGGATCTAATGTCAGGCTGCGAATCGAACCAAACTCATTATGAATAACACGATTCGCGGATGCCTCACGTTGTGTTTTTTAGGGCAAGTCTTTTTTACGGAAGAATGATTTTGAAACCGCTCAATGCGAGCAGAAAAGCTCCAGAGCCATAATGGTTTCGGAGCTAGTCTATTACTTTCACGCACATAGTAACCCCGTCAATAGGGGACGGGAAAAAGCAAAAGGATCTATCAAAGAGAAAAGAGCTGTCACTGCGCCGCGAACACGTGAACGGGTATCTGCACACCCCAAGACAAGAACAAACCGAATAAAAGTCACCAACCACAAAAAACTGCCGAAGCAGCCAAAGCATCGGCAGAAAAGAAACAGGCGCTTGCTGCCGCGCAGCGGTCCGCAGCCAAGGTAAAGTATGCCGCTGAGGCAACCGCCAAGACAGTAAAGGAAGGAGCAAGAGCTGCAGGGGCCGCAGCCAAAAAGATCGCGGCTTTAATCATTGAGAAAACGGAGGCTTTAATTGCCGCTATTGCCGCAGGCGGTTCAACCGCGGCACTCGTTATTATCCTTATTTGCATGGTTGGACTGATCGTAGGCTCTGCTTTCGGCATCCTCTTTTCCGGCGAGGACACTGGGAGCGGTCAAACACTGCGCGATGCAATCTCGGAGATCAACCAGGAATATGAAGCTCAGCTGGACTCCATTCGAGCAACCAACACACATGATGTGGTAGAAATGCGCGGATCACGCGCGGTGTGGCGTGATGCGCTGTCTGTTTACGCCGTGCGCACAACGACAGATCCCGACAATCCGCAGGAGGTCGTAAGCATGGACGATAATAAAAAACAGCTTCTGCGCGACATCTTCTGGGAAATGAATACGATCTCCTATCACACGGAAACCGCCACTCGAGATGTCGTTACAGAAACTGCAGATGACGAAGGAAATATTACTGTTGAGACACAGCAGCAGGAGCAAACTGTGTTGTACATTGTGGTAACACACAAAACACCGGAAGAAATGGCCGCTTCGTATTCGTTCAATGCGAATCAGAACTCGCAGCTTACAGAATTGTTATCGCCAGAATATGCGACGCTTTGGAACTCTGCGCTTTACGGTATAACCGCAAGTAATACTGCAATCGTTGATGTTGCCAGAGCGCAGATTGGTAACGTGGGCGGTCAGCCATATTGGAGCTGGTACGGTTTCAATACCCGTGTTGCATGGTGTGCCTGCTTTGTTTCATGGTGCTCCAACGAATGCGGCTATATCGAGAACGGAATCATTCCCAAGTATTCCTATTGTCCGACCGGCGCCGATTGGTTCAAGCAGCGAGGCCAGTGGGCAGAACGTGATATAACGCCGGAACCCGGCATGATCATATTCTTTGACTGGGCCAGCAGAGGAGGCCAAGACGGAGTGACAGATCACACCGGGATCGTAGCAAAAGTGGAAGACGGCAGAGTGTATACCATTGAAGGCAACTCTGGAAATGCCTGTAGGGAAAAAAGTTGCCCAATTGGATGGTATGAGATTTATGGATATGGAATAGTTATGTACTAACCATTATCCAAACTTATAGTCAAACCGTTTACGAAGGGGCTCATCGTATTATTAATGACAAAGCATCATATTCTCTTACCTGCGCATCAGATCAAGAAGAATATCTTTCGCTTTCCTTTCAATAGTCCGAGCGTGTTTTGCTGCGTAAATGAGCCCCTTTTCTACAAAGAGCTTTTCAAATTTCTCCTTTTCTGGGCGAGGCTTGCGGGGGCGAATCACCATTGGGTTCTCCGCAACAGCACGTTCAAATTCAGACGGGAAAAGCACGATTCCCTCTGTCTGCTTCAGGAGGTCGTGTCCCTTTTCCGTATGGACAAAGATAACCGAAACACCGTTTTTGTTCCAGAAAGGATCTTCCTGTGTAGCACCCCAGAAATCGCCCAGCATGATGTCCCCGGTGCGGCCGTTGGCCTTGAATTTACACTGATAGCAGGCGGGCTTGCCCTTCACCTTAAATGCAAAACCATATTCCGTGCGGCGAAACTCCTTTTCATATACCTCGCCGTTTTCAAACTTCGCATAAAGATATTTGGGCGTCCAGGAGTCCCGCTTCCGGCGGACGGAGAAATCGACCACCTTACTGCCGAACTTCTTCTCTAGATGCTCGATGTACTGGGTGTGGACGTTTGAGGTCGTGGGACCCTCGCACACCATCTCGCAGGTGATCAGGTTCGGATAGTCCTCCTTCAAAAATGCGCGCATGGCAGCGACCATGCAGGGCACGCCGAAAAACAGAACCCGCTTGCCCTCGTCCAGCAGCTTTTTCACATCCTGATACACAGTTCCCTTATCAACATCGACGTATTTGGAGCCCTTGAAGCGCTCGAGCTGCTCCAGACTGTCCGCGATCTCATAGCGCGCGGTATGGAAGTCCTCGCTGTACGCGGCACCCGCAACATATCCGCCGTCGCGGATCATCTTCCGGCTCAGGGCAGTAGCGATGCCGCCGGAGGAGCAGGTCAGAATCTCGGCGTCATTGTCCAGATAGCCGGCATAGACGGCAATGTCATGGGTTTTGAATTCTTCGTTCATGATAACTCACCTACTATAATTTGCATTATGAACATATACTGAAATGTTCTCTTTTAGTTTTGTATAAGGCCTTCAACGCGGCCTGATAGATACCCTGTTAGTTTTCCTGCGCTGCTCTCATATACAAAAGCTATAATCGGAGTCATTACAATGTAAAGGGCCGCTACGATTAACACGCTCAGTACGCCTTTGACGCCGATCATCTGGTACAACCCATATTTCCCATATGTGACCCAAAAATGATTGGTATGAATCAAGTAGATCAACAAAGACCACGACGAAATTTTATTGATCGCAGAACTGAAATGTGTTTTTTTTGCAGCAAGACAAATCGCGCCGCTGCCGATCAGCAGAATCAGCGGATTATAATACTTGCATAGATTCAAATTGTGCGCCCGAAGGAACGGAATCCTTTCTCCTAAATAATTAAAAGACAGAATGATCAGGAGAATCAAAATGAAGCCCGCTAAAACACAAAGGATATCCGCTCGGGATGGATGATCATAAATATGATATTTTTTGATATACATCACGAGGTAATGAATCATAAAGAATGCCATCAAATTCGTGAAGTAATACACCGCATATACTGTTGAAAGCAACGAGTAAACAAGCAGCAATACAATCACTACTTTTTTCAGTCCCTTGCGGTCTAGTCCACTAACCGCTCTATTCAAAAACGGATGCGCAAAATAGTATATGATATAGCACCCAACAAACCAGTTGATTTGAAAAGTAATCGGAAAAAACGACTTAAATACTTCCTTGAACGTTGGATTCATAAAGGCAAATGATACGACCAGCCCTATGATCGAAAGAACCCAACTGTCCAAAATTATTTTTCCGATCCGTTTCACCCGGATTGCGCTGTGATCACACAAAAACCAGGCAGAGCAAGAGATAAAGAGCGTATCCCCAATTTGACCAAACCATCGAAACAGCGTCATAGTCATGTGATCTGCGGAAAACGACGTCCGTGTCAAATCCAAAAAAACATCATCATATCCGCCTGCATATGTTGTTCCAAAAGGCAAAGCTGAAGAAAAAATGATCAATACGACCGCGATTACTTTTATCGCTTCAAAGCTTGAATTTCGCTGCTGCATTGTATGCCCCCTTATGATACCATTCTCATCTTCTCAACAGCAGCTTGCGTGCATGCCGGTATTCTGCTGTATTTCGGAACAGCAGAATGATGACTGCGTTGGGAACGAGAAGACAAATCAGGCCGCGGACAATCAGGCCCGGAACGCCGCCCGGGGCGAAGCTGCAGATCCAAAATGTCAGAGCGCATAGTCCGACCGTCAGAGCCGCATAGAGCAGGTTTTTCAAATAGAACGACCGGGAAGGTTTTTGGAAAATGTACTTGAAAACCGTATTGTTCTCTATGGGGATCGAAACGAGCATACTGATGATGGTGGAAAGGATGACGCCGTAGATGCCGATGAACTGCACCAGCACAAAATTGCCGACCAGATTTACGACCATCACAATGTACGGGCGGTATCGATCCTCCCACCAAACTCCACCGGCGTCCTTATATGTCAAAACGACCTTTCGGATCTGATAAACATAAAAATATACGACCAGCAGCACAACGACCAACATATCCAGCATGTTTTGCTCATGCACCCACAGCTTCATGAAAGGCTGATACAGGCACAGAAGAGATACGCTGCAAAAAGAAACAAGCCAAAAATTCGCAAATGTCAGGACATTAAAATCATAGTAGTTTTTCTCTAATGTTTCCGTTTCCAGACTGTTTCCGATCCCGGCCGTCATGGAGTTATAGACCATAGCGATAATCCCTGTGATCGCAGACATGATGTAGAAATAGTTTCCATACATGCCCACCATGACCAGACCCAGAAACGCGGAAATTACGATATTGTCCATTGCGTGCAGGACAATGGAATTTGCTTTCGTTCCAAACAGCGCCAGCACTTTCTTTTTGATATCGTTCTGCTTTTCCCTGCTGACTTGTCCGCGGCAATGATAGTCCGGATACATGCGGTTTGTGATGTAT
>JAZQDI010000147.1:0-5119 GCA_045546715.1 Oscillospiraceae bacterium
ATGTCATAGAGCTCCATGCCCGTGGTGTCCACGGTGATCACGGGCAGCGGCGTTTTCTTCTCTGTCATGCGCCGCAGCGCGAGATAGTCCGTGCCGATCACGGAGGGCACCGGCGTGCCCACGATGGCGGCGAAGTTCGCCTCGATCTTCTCGGCGGCGTCCACGAGCTCGGCCACGAGCTTGTCGTCCCGACCGAGAATCGCGTCCATGTCGCGCAGCCCCGCGCTGAACACCGCGCTGCGGCAGGTGTGCCACCGCGGCTCGTCAAAGCCGCAGATGTTTCCCGTGCAGCCGCCCGCGTCGCAGATCACGACGATGCCGCCCAGTTCATACAAAACCGATACCGCGCCGGACTGATCCGGAGCGAACGGCGTCAGATACTTTCGCAGTCCTCTCATGCGAGCACCTCCTCCAGCGCCTCAAAGAGCCGCCGCATCCCCGCGTAGCCGTAGGGCTGGGTGTCACTGTTCCAGTGCAGCGTCGGACGGTCCGGGTGATAGTAGCCCGCGTCCTTGCCGATGGTGAGCGTCACGTCGGTCCCGGCGGCGTCATAGTAGAGCATGGTCGGTTCCATGTTGGAGTATACCCTTGTCTCCGGGCTGATGGCGGCGAGCCGCCGCAGATACCCGAAGTTTTCACCCGAGATCGTGCCGAAGACCTCTGCCACCCCGAAGCCGTATTCCACAAGCGCGAGCGCGAGCTCAAACGCGTCTCCGTTCATGCACTCGCCGATGGAGAATACCGCGTTCGGGTGCGCGGCCCGGAAGCGCTCGAGCGCATTCTTTGCCGCCTGATAGTCCGCCTCGTCGTCAAACTGCACGCCCAGCACGTTTCCGAGCGCCTGATACTGATTGCGGATCTTTTCGATCTGATACAGCCGCGTCAGCTCAATCGACGGGATGCCGAGCCGCTGCTCCAGATCGGCGGCGGCCATGCGTGCCTCCGGGTGGAGCACGAGGTTGAAGTTTGCCTCCGCCATCTCATAGAAGTGTTCCAGATCCGGTTCGCGGCTGATTTCGTGGATCGTCTTCACGCCGATGCCGCGCAGATAGCGATAGAGCTCAAAATCGTCGTTCACCGGGGCGAAGAAGCCGAGGAAGTTTACGACGTTGCCTTTTTTCTTTCTCGGCTCGAGCAGGGAATAGAGGCTCTGCCGCACATGCACCATCGGGGGCTTTCGCCCCTCGCGCGTGAGCGCGTACATGTAGCACGGGCGCACAGGAAGCCCTACGCGCTCGGTCGCCTTGCGGCAGACGCGCTCCATGTCTGTCCCGAGCAGCGCGTCCACACAGGTGATGCAGATCATCACGACCGAGGGTTTTGTCTCCAGACAGTTCACAACCTCCTCGACCGCCTGCGGAATCTTTTTCAGGTGCCGCCCGGTCACGACGTCGGTCTCGTCCATGTTGAGATAGAAAAACCGATCCTTATAGGCGGGCATCGCGCTCACGAGCGAGGTGTTCCGCCCGCAGCAGCCGGGCGCCACGAGCAGCATCACGCTGCCGGGGATGGCGAGTCCCGCGCGCTTGACGCCGAAGCCCTCCGCGCCGGGGGAGTTGAAGGCGAGCGTAGCCGGGGAGGAGTAGATCAGATGCCGGCTCGATACCAGCTCGTCCGGCAGGTTCTCGAGTCCCCGCACGGCAAGCTCCGCCGCCGTATAAAAGACTGCCTTGCTCATTTTGTCGCCTCCGCTGAGAGCAGCCGCTTTGCCAGATCAAAAAACCGCTGGCTCACTTCCAGTGTCGGATCGCCCTGAATCACGGTCATGCCCTGATCCTCATAGCGGATGATGTCGTCGCTGCGCGGAATCTCCGCCACGATCTCCAAACCGTTTTTGTCCGCGAATTCGCGCACTTTTTCCGTTTCGCGCTCCACGTTCCGGTGGTTCAGGATCACGCCCTCCACGCGGGCGTAGCTCCGATCCTCAAAGTTCTTCACCGCGCTGTTGATGTTGTTCGCGGCGTAGAGGGCCATTTTCTCTCCCGAGGTCACGATGAGTACCTTTTCAGCGTACCCCTCGCGGATCGGCGCGGCGAACCCGCCGCACACCACGTCGCCCAGCACATCATAGAGCACGACGTCCGGCTTCTGTGTCTCAAACAGTCGCAGATCCTCCAACAGCTGGAACGTTGCGATGATGCCGCGTCCGGCGCAGCCGAGTCCCGGCGTGGGGCCGCCGGTCTCAATGCAGAGCACGCCGCCGAAGCCCACGCGGGAGATCTGACTCAGCTCCTCCGGGTCCTCGTCCTGCTCGCGCATATAGTTCATCACGGGCAGCAGCGGCTCGCCGCCCAGCAGATTGATCGTCGAGTCGGCCTTCGGGTCGCATCCGATCTGGATGACCTTCTTGCCCAGCGCGGCGAAGGCCGCCGCCAGATTGCTCGTCACGGTGGACTTGCCAATGCCGCCCTTGCCATAAATTGCGATTTTCAGCATAAAGAAAACGCTCCCTGCCTGATCGGCAAGGGAGCATGAATGGATACAGTTATCCCGTTGTGGGCTGCAAACATTTTCCCGCTCGGTAAATCCCTTGCCGTCAAAAATTTACATAGTAAAAATGGTGCGCTTCCGGTCATCCCGTCAGCTTACGTTCAATGTACCATAAACCCATTGAAAAGTCAAAGAAAACCGGGTGGTTTTCCGTGACAAGTTTTCCACAAAAAACCGCCCTGCCAAAAACGGCAGGCCGGTTCCGGGTTAAAGAATCGGAATCTTGATCTTCAGATCGCTCAGCGGCCAGGCAGAGCAGGCGTGGAACCAGCCAAGCTGCTTGTCCATCTCGCGGCGGCCGTCGCCGATGGGGGAGACGAAAATGTCGCCGGACAGAAGCTGGCTGCGGCAGAAGCCGCACTCGCCGTTGCGGCAGTGTGTGTCCACGGGGATGGCGGCGCGCTCGAGCGCCACGGCCACAGGCTCGGAGGCCTTCGCCTCAATCACGTCCTCATGGATACCGCGCACCACCGTGATCTGGAAGGTTTTCTCCTCGGTGCCCTTCGGATAGCCGGGCACGGTGGAAATGTCCGCGGGGTTGTTCACCACGTCGTGGCGGAAACGGCGCTTCGGCACGCCCATCTCATCCAGCGCCTTGGACACGAACTGATACATCGCGAGCGGGCCGCAGAAGAGGAAGGTGCTCTCGGGAGAGGCATATTTCTCAATGATCTCACGGCTGATAAAGCCCGTTTCGCCTTTCCAGCCGGGGTCGTCAGAGAGCACGTGCACGACCTTCACGTTCTCACACTGCTTTTCAATGGCAGCAAGCTCATCCTTCAGGATGATGTCGCTGCTGTGCACCGAGCCGTAAAGAATCGTAAGACGCACGCCCTTCATCTTGCCGTTCATGATTTCCTTCGCCATGGAGTAAAACGGCGTGATGCCGCTGCCGCCCGCGAGCGCCACGAGCTCCTTCGTGTCGCGCAGCGGCTCCCAGTAGAAGAAGCCGAAGGGCATCGCGCCGGTGAGCGTGTCGCCGACTTTCACGTTTTCAAACAGCCAGTCCGGCACGAGATAGGGCGCGTTGCGCCGCACGGTGATCTCGATGAAGGGGTGTGCGCCGCGCGCCTCATACGGCGCGGAGGCGATGGTGTAGGGGCGGGTCAGCTCGCTCTCGCCGATTTTCAGGCGGAAGTTCACATACTGGCCGGACTGGAACACCGGAATGTGTCCGTCAACGGGCTCCAGCCGGAAGGTTTTCGCGGTGGGGGAGGCGTCCGTGATGGCTGTAACCTGAAACTGCATCTCCAGCGGATGCAGCTTGTCAGACAGCTCGCGGATCGCATCCTTCGGCTGCGGGACGATGGAGGCGCGCTCCAGCTTTTCACGCCGTGCCTTGGTCACGCGGCCTGCGCCGCCGACGTCTTTCAGAAATCCTTTTACCTTGATGCTCATTTCCCGGCCTCCTTCTGCGCCATGGCCTTCAGAACGTCCTTGGCGGCCAGTCTTCCGTTTTTGATCTGCGGCGCCTGTCCGTCACCGGCGACGGCGTGCGCTCCGGCGAATTCCAGACCCTTGATGAAATGCTCCTCGGGCGCCATCGTCTTCTTGGCGACGATGTGGTTGTCCATGGAGTGGCTGTAGCCATAGATCGAGCCTTTCCACGCGCCGACATAGTGGCTGATGGTCACGGGCGTCGAGACCTCGATTTCCGCAATGCGGTCGCGGAAGTCCACGCCGTTTTTCTCAATGAACTTGTCAATCATCTCGCTGGCGAGTCTGCGCTTGAGATCGAAGTAATCCTCTTCCTTCACATTGAGGAAGGGATCGACCGGCACGAGATTCGTGATGGACACGTGGGAGTAGCCCTCCGGCACGCAGCCGGGGTTGGCATAGTTCAGGCAGACGGTCGTGAGGAAGTTATAGGGCTCTGTGAGATTCTGGGCGTTGCGCCAGATCTCGTTGGTGTCCATCGTATCGCCGGAGAAGGTGTTGTAATTCACAAAGCCGTTTTCCTCCGGCGTGCCCTCCAGAATGAGCATCACGCTCACGGGGCAGACGTTGAGGCGGTTGCCGTTGACGAATTTGATCGCTTCGGTCGGCACTTCGCTGAGCGGCTCGATCATGGAGGTGTAAACGCGGTTCGGATACGCGCCGGAGATCACATAGTCGCAGTGAATCTCGTCGCCGCGTGCAGTGCGCACGCCGTAAACCTGACCGTTTTTCACGAGAATCTTCTCGACTTCCTGACGGAACTCGATCTGCGCTCCGTTTTCCTCCACCTTCTGCTGCATCTTCATGCTCATCTCGTGCGAGCGGTTGCGCGGCACGAAGCTGCCGCGGAAATAGTCCGCCATGCAGTAGGCATAGATCGTGAAGGGCAGATCGTCCATCGGCGCGCCGACATAGATCCAGTACGGCACAAGCATGTCGATGGCCTTCTGCGGTAGGCCAAACGTCTTGATGACCTCGCTTGCGCTGTAGCCCGCGACCTTGACGAAGTCGGGGTGGTCCTTGAGCATCTTGACCTTGCTCATGGGCGTGACGGAGATGACGTCCATGCTGCGGGTGACGCGGTCGCAGAGCATGATGAGGTCGTAGACCTTCTGATACGTGCCGGGGCAGACGGCGTCCACATCCCGTGCCATGCGCTCAAAGCCGTCGTGCAGAATGGCGTTGATGCCCT
>JAZQDI010000148.1:0-4925 GCA_045546715.1 Oscillospiraceae bacterium
ACCTCCTCAGCAGCGGTCAGAACACCGGCGGCTACATGACCGATGATGGGCAGAGATACCACCTGAGAAGGCGCACACGCGCGGGTATGTTCTGTGACAATTCCGCCGCGGCCGTCATATTCCAGCATTCCCTGCTCCGCCATGGTACGCAGATAACTGGACGCCGTTTGGCGTGAGAGTCCCGTCCCGTTCTCAATCTCACGCATGGTGGGCGTGCGCAGATGTTCATCAAAAAAGGCATTCACAAACGCCTCGATCTGTCTCATAGTTTCCGGACTCTTGGATCGCATAACAAAAATCACTCCATTCGATGACAAATGTCAACGATATATTACAACTATCGCTGACGTTTGTCAAGCATAGATTATAAAAGACATATTTCTGCCTCACTGTTCATTTTCGCCTGCTTTGCAATACTTACCTTTTTTACGAAATCTCCGCATAATAATAGTAGAGGGATTTATCCCAACCGCTCACACGCATGAAAAGCCCGAAGGCTGATCCAACTCCGGATTGACCTTCGGGCTTCCTGGTTTTACTGCACAGATGTCATTTGAGAAATGCTTCGATCTCTTTTTCTTTCAGTACTTTCCCGACCGAAACGACCTGCTCATTGATCACCAGCGCCGGCATGCTCATAGCGCCATAGTACATGACCTTCTCCATGTCGGTAATGTATTCCACTTCCAAATCGAGTCCCAGCTTTGCGACCGCCGCTATGACGTTTTCATAGAGCTGATGGCAGGATTTGCAGCCGGCGCCGAGCACCTTGATGCAGCAGATTCCACCCACCGGCTTTCCACAGCATTCACCCGGTGCGCTGCTTTCTCTTTTCTCGCCGTCAGTACTGCAGCAGCACGCGGATTGAGCGACAGTCTCTTTTTTCTTTCCGAATAGTGACATGATGATGACCTCCGTTTATTTTTTATATCAGCAATCCTTGCATTGCGTTGAAGAAATAGCCTACAAGGATGATGCCCACAGTACAGATTGCAATGAACGTACCCAGCAGTTTCCCTTTGACTGCCTTTTTCAGCATGATCATGGACGGCAGCGACAGCGTGGTGACGCCCATCATGAAGGACAAAACAACGCCGAGCAACGCCCCTTTTGAAAGAAGTGCCTCCGCAATGGGAATCGTCCCGAAAATATCCGCGTACATCGGAACGCCGCAGATCGTGGCGATGACCACGCCGAAGGGATTATTTCCTCCGAGCGCTTTCACCACCCATCCCTCCGGAATCCAGTTGTGAATCACCGCTCCAATTCCGACGCCGATCAGAACATAGGGAAATACCTTTTTTGCGGTGGAGACGACCTGCTCCCACGCATATTTCAGACGTTCTTTGAAGTGCAGTTCTGCTTGCGGCAGGTCGATCGCCTTCCCGCTGCGTATGAAATCCTGTACCTGATCCTCCAGATGCAGCGATTCGATCAGCGTACCTCCTGCGACTGCGATTACCAAACCAAGCACAACATAGACCACAGCGACCTTCCAGCCGAAAATGCTCATCAGAAGGACAAGAGATCCGAGATCCACCATCGGGGAGGAGATCAGAAACGAGAACGTCACGCCGAGCGGCAGTCCCGCACCGGTAAAGCCGATGAACAGCGGGATCGAGGAGCAGGAGCAAAACGGCGTCACCGTGCCGAGCAGTGCCGCGATGATCCTCGCGCCGAGACCGTTGAAGCGGCCCAGAATCTTCTTGCTCCGTTCCGGCGGAAAGAAGCTCTGGAAATAGGAAATGATCAGGATCAGGACGCCGAGCAGCACCATGATCTTGATGGTGTCATAGAGAAAAAACAGGATGCTGCCGCCGAGCCTGCTGTCGATGTCCAGACCGCAAAGCGACAGCAGGCGCCCAATCAGCCTGTTGAGCCATTTCATGCCGAGAATCTCGTCTTGAATCACAGACCACATAAAAGTTCCTCCGATTCATAAATCGAAATATATCTATATATTGTCTTTTCAATAAGCTGTGCCGCGGCACAGCTTATATGATGATCGGGTTACTTGCTGCAGCAGGCAGCGCCCTGTCCTGTCACGGTCGTCAATTCCTGCAGGGCATAGATCGCAGCAGCTGCGCCCTCCTGTGAGATGGAGTAGTGCATCCATTTGCCGTCCTTTCTCCCGACGATGATGCCGGAATCGCAGAGGATCTTCATATGGTGAGACAGCGTCGGCTGTGTGATGTGCAGGTCATCCAGCAGGACACAGGCGCATTTTTCTCCGCTTTGCAGGAGTTTCACGATTTTGATGCGGTTTTCATCGCATAATGCCTTAAACATTTCGGCAGTTTTCTTGTCCGACAGTTCCAACGCAACCACCTCATATTGACGATTATCTATTTATTATTATATTCATAATGATCTATTTGTCAAGGGCCTTTTCGTATCATTATGGTGAGCGAATTTCAACGAACGGGATTCTGAACACAGCAAGCGCCTAAAAATCAAAACGTCTGAACATGACAGGCACATTTCTGCCTCACTGTTCATTTTCCGTTGCTTTGCAATACTTACCTTTTTTTCGAAATCTCTGCATAAAGATAGTAGAGAGTGATGTCTTTACAATGAAAAAGGCTTCCTCCATCTGCAAATTCGCAGAAGAGAAAGCCTCTCGCTGTATTTGTTGTTTGTGCCCTGTCAATCGTCGTGGTGGCCGCAGCCGCCGTGATGGCCGCATTCGTGACCCTCACCATGATGATGACCGTGATGACCGCAGTCATGATCTTCGCCGTGATGATGACCGTGGTGGTCGCACTTGGCGTCGGGGTCGAATTGCAGACTGCCCTGCGCCAGCGCTTGCGCTGCTGCATCCGCAGAGCCGGTCACGCCGCCGTAGAGCGTGATGCCCGCTTCCGCAAGCGCGTTGCGCGCGCCCATGCCGATGCCGCCGCAGATCAGCGCATCCGCCTGCGCCGTCTTCAGGAAACCGGCGAGCGCACCGTGTCCGCTGCCGTTCGTGTCCACGATCTGCTCGCCGACGATCTTGCCGTTGGCCACATCATAGAGCTTGAACTGCTCTGTGTGGCCGAAATGCTGAAAGATCTCTCCGTTTTCATAGGTAACTGCGATTCTCATATGATTCGTTCCTTTCTGTGAGATATTCGGCGCGCTCTGTCCGTGAAGCTGATAGCTGCCGCCGCGCAGCTGCAACCGCTTGCCGTCCACCAGCGCCTCCGCAACCTTTTTTCGCGCGCTGTCATAGATGGCGGTCACGGTGGGGCGGGAAACCCCCATGCGCTCGGCGCACTGCTCCTGCGTCAGCCCCTCGCGATCCAGCAGCCGGATGGTCTCAAATTCATCGAGCGTCATGACCACCGGAGCGCCGGCGGCGGTCTCCTCGGGAGAGAATTCCCAATAGTCCGGATAGCTGCCGATCCATCGGCACCGCTGTCTTCTCGGCATCACCGCACCTCATTTCTGACTTATGTTGAAAACATCATAGCATTATTTCAAGCATATGTCAAGAATAAATGAACTACGATCTCTGAAACAAACGAAGAAATGAGAAAACCGAAGACCGATCTTATTCGATCGACCTTCAGGTTTTTTCGCTTTCGGCATCGCCGGTTAAGAGGCACAGGTCAATCCATTGATAACAACTCCCAGAATGCCGAGAGCATAAAAATGCGCCCCATACCGTTTTACGGGTATGAGGCACACCTTGAAAGGGGAATGGAAGCGTAATCAGTTGAGTTTCTTTACAATGGTCTTTTTCATGACCTGAACGCCCTGCTTTGCGGCATTCTTGAGGATCGCCTTCGGCTTGTCCTCGGTGCGGATCATGTTGGAGGCTTCCGGCACGTCGCGCTCGAGGTGAATGGCGTCGAACATGCACTTGGTGGTGCAGAGACCGCAGCCAATGCACTTGTTCTGGTCGACGACGCTCACGCCGCAGCCGAGGCAGCGGCTGGCCTCTGCCTTGACCTGCTCTTCGGTGAAGGTGAGGCGGTCGTGCTGGAAGCTCTTGGCCTTCTTCGGGTTGTGCAGGACGGGCTGGCGGGCCGGGGTATCAAAGCAATCGGGATTCACGAGAATGTTGTCCTTGTCCAGCTCATAGAACTCGCGGAGGTTGCGGCTGATGGTGAGGCTCTGGCCCTCCTGCACAAAGCGGTGCAGACTCTCGGCGCCCTCGCGGCCGGCAGCGATCGCGTCGATGGCGAACTTCGGGCCGGTGTAGACGTCGCCGCCGACGAAGATATCGTCCTGCGCGGTCTGATAGGTGATGGCGTCGGCAATGGCGTTGCCCTTCTTGCCGGTCTTGAGTGAGCCCACGTCGAGCTCGCCCCAGTCGATGGCCTGGCCGACGGCGGCGATGACGGAGTTGACCTTCAGAGTCTCAAACTTGCCGGTGCCCACAGGCTTGCGGCGGCCCTTCTCGTCGGGCTCGCCGAGCTCCATGATCTCGACCTTCAGGCCGGTGACCTTGCCGTTGGCACCCTCGATCTCCACGGGAGCGTTCAGATAACGGAACTTCACGCCCTCTTCGATCGCCTCGGCGACCTCTTCCTTGTCAGCCGGCATCTCGGCCTCGCTGCGGCGGTAGATCACGTAGGTGTCAGCGCCCAGACGCACGGCCGTGCGGCAGGCGTCCATCGCGACGTTGCCGCCGCCGATGACGGCGCACTACTTGCCCAGCGCGGGTTTGTTGCCGAGGTTCACTTCGCGCAGGAAGTCGACGCCGCCGAACACGCCCTTGAGGTCCTCGCCCGGGATGTTCAGCTTGGAACTCTTCTGCGCGCCGATGGCGACGTAGAAGCCCTTGTAGCCCTGCTCGCGCAGCTTCTCAATGGTGACGTCCTTGCCGACCTCGGTGTTCATCTGGAAGTGGACGCCCATCTTCTCAAGGATCTCGATCTCACCCTTGAGCGCGCTGCGGTCAAGACGATAGCTCGGGATGCCCATGATGAGCATGCCGC
>JAZQDI010000149.1:0-2740 GCA_045546715.1 Oscillospiraceae bacterium
GCTCTCGGGCGGAGCCGTCGCCGGGCTTCACGGCGTAGATCATGGAGCCGAGCTCCGTGTCGAAGCCGCTCACGTCTTCCATGCCGGGGATCGAGCGGATGGCAGCATAGACGCTCTTCAGCGCCGGCTCGAGCGCGCAGACGTCCTCGCCGCGGACGCGGGCCTTCTCGAGGCGGTCGACCGCCTTGGAACGGTTTACATAATCCGGATCTCTCCGGCTCAGCGTGAATTCGGCGAGGCCCAGCGGGTTGGAGCGGAAGGACGAGGTCTCGCCGGAGGGAATGAGCTCGTCCGTTGTGGTGACGGGGTCGAGAATCTTTGAACAGACGCGCAGAAGAATATTTTCCGTCAGAGCGCTCATCTCCGGCCAGTCGCGGATATTCGGGCCATAGACCAGTTCTTCGCCGGTGGCGCGGCCGAAGCCCTGATAAACCCGGCGGTCATAAACGCCGCGGTCGAATTCATAATCCGGCACATCGTCCCAGCAGTCGAGCGTCTCGGCGCTGGTGAGCACGCCGCCGTTGATCGCCGTGGCAGCGATGGAGCGGGCGTCCATGAGGGCGACGGCTGCCATCTGCGCGTTGCCGGGCTTGGAGCCCTCGCGGTTGGGGAAGTTGCGCGTCGTGTGGCGGACGGAGAGACCATTGTTGGCAGGGGTATCGCCCGCGCCGAAGCAGGGACCACAGAACGCGCTGCGCACAATGGCGCCCGAAGCGAGCAGATCGGTGACGATGCCCTTGCGGCTGAGATCGATGAATACCGGCTGAGAGCTGGGATAGACGGAAAGGGAGAACTCCCCTGCCCCGCAGCTGCCGCCGCGCAGCGCGTTGGCCGCCTGCACGACGTTGGTGTAATTGCCGCCGGCGCAGCCCGCGATCACGCCCTGCTGCACATGGAGCTGACCGTCCTTCACCTTATCGAGCAGCGTGAAGGGGGCTCTGCCGCCGGAAACGGCAGCGGCTTCGCGCTCCACCTCAGCGAGAATGTCCGTGAGATTGGCGTTCACCTCATCAATGGTATAGACATTGGACGGGTGGAACGGCAGCGCGATCATGGGCTTGACTGCGGAGAGATCAACGCAGACACAGCCGTCATAATACGCAAGCGGCGCGGGGTCAAGCTGCTGATAATCGTCTGCGCGGCCATGCTGCGCGAGATACGCTCTCGTGTCCTCGTCCGTGCGCCAGATGGAGGAAAGGCAGGTTGTCTCCGTGGTCATGACGTCCACGCCGTTGCGGAAGTCTGTCGTCATGCTCTCCACGCCGGGGCCGACAAACTCCATGACCTTGTTCTTCACATAGCCGTTTTTGAACACTGCGCCGATGATGGCAAGGGCAATATCCTGCGGGCCGACGAAGGGCTGCGGCTTTCCGGTGAGATACACGGCAACCACGCCGGGATAGTCCACGTCATAGGTATCCTCCAGCAGCTGCTTCACGAGCTCACCGCCGCCCTCGCCGATGGCCATGGTGCCGAGGGCGCCGTAGCGGGTGTGAGAATCGGAGCCGAGAATCATTTTGCCGCAGCCGGCGTGCATCTCGCGCATATACTGGTGGATGACGGCGATGTGCGGCGGGACATAGATGCCGCCGTATTTCTTCGCGGCGGACAGACCGAACATATGGTCGTCCTCATTGATCGTACCGCCGACGGCGCAGAGCGTATTGTGGCAGTTCGTGAGCACATAGGGCATGGGAAAGCGCTCCATGCCGGAAGCCTTTGCCGTCTGGATAATACCCACAAAGGTGATATCATGGGAGGCCATGGCGTCAAACTTCAGGCGAAGCTTGCGCATATCGCCGGAGACATTGTGCTTCTTCAGAATGGACCAGGCGATGGTGCCCTCGCGGGCCTGCTCGCGGTCATACTGCGGCGCGGAATCAGCCGGAACGATGTCCGTTCCGTTCACGAGATAGACGCCGGTATCATACAGCTTGATCATAGGGTCTTCCTCCATTTGCCCTGAGAACACAGAGCTTGGTTAATAACTGAATAATTATAATATCAACCCCGGTGCGATGTCAATTGCACCGGGGTTGCTTTTTCCATTTTCCTGCTTACAGCGTGCGGTCACGGTAGAGGAATGTGACTACATGGGCGCGGGTGCAGGGGCTCGCAGGGGCAAAGTGCGTGCTGTCCACACCGGCGGTGACGCCCTTCTTCACCGCCCAGAGCACCGCATCGGCATAGTAGGCGTCGGCAGAGACGTCCTTGAACGGATTTGCCGTCTTCACCGCAGGGCTTCCCTCAAAGCGCCAGAGGAACGTCGCCACCTGACCGCGGGTGCAGGTGCTATCCGGCGAGAAGGTTGTGGAACTCGTGCCGGCGGTGATGCCCTTTTCCACCGCCCAGAGCACTGCCTGATAATAGTAAGCGCTGCTCTTCACGTCCTTGAACGGATTTCTGCCGGACGATGGCGCGGGATTGCCCGCCGCGCGCCACAGGAACGTGACGACCTGCGCGCGGGTGCAGGCGAGCTGCGGGTCAAAGGTAGAGGCGCTGGTGCCGGCGGTAATGCCATTGGAAACAGCCCAGTCCACCGGGAGGTGATACCAGTTGCTCACGCTTCGGTCCACATCCTTGAACGGACGGCTGGGGCAGGTCGCGCCGCCGTCACAAATGGTCGGCGCGGGGGATGCTGTCGGCTTCGCGGTCGGCGCAGGTGTTGCCGTGGGCTTCGCCGTCGGCGCAGGCGCTGCCGTGGGCTTCGGCGTCGGCGCGGGCGTTGCCGTGGGCTTCG
>JAZQDI010000150.1:0-10234 GCA_045546715.1 Oscillospiraceae bacterium
CGGCGTGGGCCGGGGGCGATTGGACGATCTCTTAGTAGTTCTCGGCGTGCAGCTCGCAGTAAGCCTTGGGATGGTCGCAGGTGGGGCAGACCTCGGGAGCGGCGGTGCCGACCACAATGTGACCGCAGTTGCGGCACTCCCAGACCTTGACCTCGGACTTCTCAAAGACCTGAGCAGTCTCGACGTTCTTCAGCAGGGCGCGATAGCGCTCCTAGTGGTGCTTCTCAATCGCGCCGACGGCGCGGAACTTGGCCGCGAGCTCCGGGAAGCCCTCTTCCTCGGCGGTCTTGGCAAAGCCCTCATACATGTCCGTCCACTCATAGTTCTCGCCGTCCGCGGCAGCCGCGAGGTTCTCGGCGGTGGAGCCGATGCCGCCCAGCTCCTTGAACCACATCTTGGCGTGCTCCTTCTCGTTGTCCGCCGTCTTCAGAAACAGGGCCGCGATCTGCTCAAAGCCCTCCTTCTTGGCCTTGGAGGCGAAATAGGTGTATTTATTCCGGGCCTGAGACTCGCCGGCAAAGGCCGCCTCCAGATTCTTCTCGGTCTGCGTTCCGACATAGGGATGTTTCTTTTCCATGATCAATACTCCTTTCATTTGGTGTTGGACTTATTGTAGCACAGATTGGCAGCGCTGAAAAGTGACAGTATCACGCTTGTCTGTACGTTTTCGTTTGACGAATTCCAAATATTGAAATAAAATGAAGAAAACCACAAGGGAGGTGTCGTCATGGCAGGACCCGGACGGGGACTTGGTCCACGGGGCTTTCTCACCGAGGAGGAAAAACAGGATCTGCCGCAGGTGGACGGCAAGCTGCTGGGACGGATTCTGGGCTATCTGAAGCCCTATTGGCTGCAGTTTGCGCTCGTATTCCTCACGATTCTGCTCTCGGCGGTCATCGGACTTTATCCGAGCATCCTCACCGGCCGTATCGTGGACGAGGCGCTCGTCGGGCAGGACATGCGTCTGCTCGTAAAGCTGCTGATTCTCGCTTTCGTCACGCTCACGGCCTCGCAGGTGATCTCCGTGCTGGAGAGCTACATCAACGCCTGGATCAGCCAGCGGATCATCTTCGACATGAAAAACCAGATGTATGACCATCTGCTGCACATGCCGCACTCGTTTTTCACCAGCGAAAAGCAGGGCGATATCATCACCCGCATGAACACGGACATCTCCGGCGTTAGCAGCGTCATCTCCGGAACGCTCACGAGCATCGTGTCGAATCTCGTGACCGTCGCGACAACGCTCGTCGCCCTCTTCACGATGAGCTGGAAGCTCGCCATCGCGGGCATCGTCGTCATCCCGCTGCTGATTCTGCCGACCAAAACCGTCGGCAAGAAGCGCTACGCCATTTTGACCGATGCGCAGGAAAAGAGCGATGAGATGAACCAGATGATCAACGAGACGCTCTCGGTCTCGGGGTCGCTGCTCGTGAAGCTCTTCATCCGCGAAAAGGCGGAGATCGAGCGCTTTCGCGCCGTGAACGAGGAAGTCACGCGGCTGAATCTCCGCGAGCAGAACTCCGGCCGGTGGTTTCGTGTGCTCATGGGCATGTTCACGCAGGTCGGCCCGCTGCTCATCTACTTTGCCGGCGGCTGGTTTATCATCACAAAGGCGGACCCGAATCTCACCGTCGGCGTGATCACGGCGACCGTCGCGCTCATCAACCGGCTCTACCGCCCGGTGGAGAGTCTCATGAACATCCACGTGGATTTCACGCGCTCGCTCGCCCTGTTCAGCCGCATCTTCCGCTATTTCGATCTCGAAAACCCGATCCGCTCGCCGAAGCGGGGCAAAAAGCCGGATGTCGGCCGGAAGGCCGTAAGCTTCGAGCATGTGTCGTTTTCCTACGAGCCGGACAAACCACTTCTGCGGGACATTGACTTCACCGTGCCGGGCGGAAAGATGTATGCCATCGTCGGCCCCTCCGGCTCCGGCAAGAGCACCGTGGTCAATTTCCTCCCCCGGCTCTATGATGTGCAGGGCGGGCGCGTCGCCATCGGCGGGATCGACGTGCGCGACTTTGATCTCACCTATCTGCGCCGGAACATCGGCATGGTCACGCAGGACAGCTATCTCTTCAACGGCACCATCCGCGAAAACCTGCTCTACGCCAAGCCGGACGCCACGCAGGAGGAACTGGACGCCGCCTGCTATATTGCAAGCCTCTCCGACTTCATCGAGCGCCAGCCGGACGGATACGAGACCATGGTCGGAAACCGCGGCCTGAAGCTCTCCGGCGGCGAAAAGCAGCGGCTGAGCATCGCCCGCGTCGTGCTCAAGGACCCGAAAATCCTCATCCTCGACGAGGCGACCTCCGCGCTCGACTCCATCACGGAAAACGCCATTCAGGAGGCGCTCGACGCCCTGATGGAGGGCCGCACCAGCATCGTCATCGCGCACCGGCTCTCCACGATTCTCAAAGCCGATCAAATTCTCGTCGTGCAAAACGGCGTCATCGCCCAGCAGGGCACGCACGAGGAGCTGCTCGCCGCAGAGGGCATTTACAAGGAGCTGTATGAAACGCAGTTTCGCAGACGCGACACGTGATTGCAATTCCTATCGCTTCGCTGTATAATAGCCGCATACCATATTTTCCAAGGAGGAATTTCCCATGTCCAAGCAGCGCATTGAGACCGTCTGCGTCCAGGGGGGCTACACCCCCGGCAACGGCGAACCGAGACAAGTTCCCATCATCCAGTCCACCACATTCAAATACGACACCAGCGAGGACATGGGCAAGCTCTTTGACCTCGAGGCCAGCGGCTATTTCTACACCCGTCTGCAGAACCCTACAAACGACACCGTGGCCGCCAAGATCTGCGCGCTCGAGGGCGGCACCGCCGCCATGCTCACGAGCTCCGGTCAGGCCGCGAACTTCTTCGCCCTGTTCAACATCGCCTCCTGCGGAGACCACATCGTGGCCTCCTCCAGCATTTACGGCGGAACCTTCAACCTCATCCTCGTGACGATGGCGAAAATGGGCGTCGAGGCGACCTTCGTCTCCCCGGACTGCACGGATGAAGAGCTGAACGCCGCCTTCCGCCCCAACACGAAGGCCGTCTTCGGCGAGACGATCGCAAACCCTGCGCTTACGGTGCTGGACATCGAGCGCTTTGCCAAGGCTGCGCACGCGCACGGCGTGCCCCTGATCGTGGACAACACCTTTGCCACCCCCGTCAACTGCCGCCCCTTCGAGTGGGGCGCCGACATCGTGACCCACTCCACCACCAAATACATGGACGGTCACGGCGTTTCGGTCGGCGGCGCGATCGTGGACAGCGGCAACTTCGACTGGATGGCAAACGCCGAGCGCTTCCCCGGTCTGTGCACGCCGGACGAGAGCTATCACGGCATCGTCTACGCGGAGAAATTCGGCCAGGCGGGCGCCTTCATCACCAAGGCCACCACGCAGCTGATGCGCGATCTGGGCTCCATCCAGTCGCCGCAGCACGCGTTTTATCTCAATCTTGGGCTCGAAAGTCTGCATGTGCGCATGGCGCGCCACTGCGAAAACGGTCTCGCCGTGGCGACCTTCCTCTCGAAGCACGACAAGGTTGCGCAGGTGAGCTACCCCAGCCTCCCCGGCGACGCTTACTATGAGCGGGCGCAGAAGTATCTGCCGAACGGCTCCTGCGGCGTCGTAAGCTTCGAGGTCAAGGGCGGCCGCGCCGGCGCTGAGGCGTTCATGAAGCACTTGAAGCTCGCCGCCATCGAGACCCATGTGGCCGACGCGCGCACCTGCTGCCTCAACCCCGCTACGAGCACACACCGCCAGATGACGGACGAGCAGCTCGCCGCCGCCGGCATTCCCGCCGGCCTCGTGCGCATCTCCTGCGGTCTGGAAAACAGCGACGATCTGATTGCCGACATCGCCCAGGCGCTGGAGCACGTGTAAATGCGGATTCGATCAAAAAACGATTCGGAGCAAATGCCCCGAAGCGTTTTTGTTTCATTTGCAGTTTACGCCAGATTCTCCTGAAAGAAGGACTCCAGCTTGTCAAAGGGGATCGCGTCCTTGCCGCCGCCGTCATACAGATCCGTGTGCGTTGCGCCGGGGATGATGAGCAGCTCCTTGTTATCGGCATACTTGCTGTCCTTCACCATGTCGGCATAGGCGTCTCTGCCGAAATAGCAGGAGTGCGCCGCGTCCCCGTGCATCACGAGCACCGCGCTGCGGATCTCGTTCGTGTAGCGCAGAATGGGCTGGTTGGGAAAGCTCTCACAGCCGATCACGTTCCAGCCGCCGTTGGAATTTCTCTCGCCGGCGGCGAGCTCTACTTCGGTCTCGCGGAATCCTATCAAATCCGCCGTCTTGCGCGGGCGCTGCGCGAGATGAAGCAGCGTTATCCGGAGCTGCACTATCACATCACCAGCGGCGACACCGAACAGGTGACGGAAAAGCTGGACAAGGGGCTGCTGGATTTTGCCGTCATCTGCGAAACGCCGGACGAGCGGAAATACAGCGCGCTCGTCTTCCCGGAGGGAGACCGCTTCGGCGCGGTGGGGCCGGCAGACTCGTTTCTCGCAGAGCGGGACGCCGTTCGTCCGGAGGACCTCTCCGGGCTTCCGCTCTTCTGCTCTGAACAAAGCTGGAGAAACGACATTGCCCCATGGGCAGGCGCCGCCTTCGGCGCGCTGCGTCTGGAGGGCTCGTTTCGGCTGGCCTACAATGGCTCGCTCTTCGCGCGGGAAGGGCTGGGCTATCTGCTCACGCTGGAGCATCTGGTGGACACCTCTCCGGAGAGCGGTCTGGTGTTCCGACCGCTCGAGCCGGAGCTCAAACTGCCGTTTTATCTGATCTGGAACCGCGGCCAGACCTTCACGCCGATTGCCGAGCGGTTCCTCGCGCTCCTCCGGGAAGTCTTTTCCGATCGCTGAAGACAGAAAACAGCCCGCCTGACGGCGGGCAGTTTGGTTTGTCGGTATTATGCGACAGGCTGCAGATAGGTGGCGCGCAGCTGCGCGAAATCGCTGTCCTTCAGACCGATGACGTTGCGGAGATAATCCTCGATGGAGCCGGAGCGGTGAATCACGTTCAGCATGATGTCCAGCCAGCCCTCGCTCACGCCCTCGTACTTGTAGAACTCGGAGGCGATCCACTTGCTGTGGGTGTACTTATAGGCCTTGTCGTAGTTGGCCTGCGCCTTTTCAGCCATGAAGTAGTTGGTGTTCATGTGCTCAGCGCGCAGGACTTCCTCGTCCACGCCCAGCGCCGCGAGCAGGAGCAGCGCCTCGAGACCGGTGCGGTCCTTGCCGCTGGTGCAGTGCCAGAGGATGGGATCGCCGTTGGCGGCGAGAACCTGCTTGAAGAACTGCTTGGTGCCGTAGATGGCGACGGGATCGTTCACGAGCTGACGATACATGTTGGCCATGTAGGTATCCATGACGCCGGTCTTGATCGCGCGCAGCATGGCCATCCAGTCCTCACCGGTGATGGCGAAGATGTTGGGGATGAACATGGGAGAGATGCGAATGTACTCCGCGCCGGGAACCTTCTTGTCGGGCTTGGTGAGCACTTCGTGGCTCATGCGCAGGTCGATGACCTTCTTGATGCCGAGACTCTGCAGGAAGGCGAGATCCGCGTCCGTCGCGTCATAGAGCTTCGCCGTGCGGAAGAGCAGACCATACTTCACCTGATACTGACCGTCTGCGGTGTAGTAACCGCCCAGATCACGCGCGTTCTGCACGCCGGTGAGTCCCACCAGCTGATGGTGATTGTCCATGGCGGCCTGATCGGCAGCGCTGGGTGCCGCGGCAAAGGCCACAGTGCTCAGCAGCATGGTCATGATCAGAGCCAGACACAGCATTACTTTCCAAAACCGTTTCATTTGCGTTCCTCCTCTTGCTATTCTCCGGGTAACGATTTTGCGAATATGTATAAATTTTACCCTGTTATTAAACTTCCGTCAATGATTTTTTGCTTTAAAATTCTGAAGTATATCAAACACCCCGCCAATTTTGGCGGGGTGAATATGATTCTGTTATCGAACTCTCTCGTCGCCCCAGAAGAACAGGGCCACGGTGCCGGGGCCGGTGTGGCTGCCGATGGTGGTGCCGACCCAGTTGATCTCCACGCGGCCGTCCAGATTGGGAAACCGCGCCTCGACCAGATCTGCCACCGCTCTCGCATCTTCGTAGCAGGCGGAGTTGGAGATATAGCACTTGCCGGAGTAGTTTTCGCCGCCCTCGGCGTGCTCGGCCATGCGGTCGACGATGGTCTTGATGACCTTGTTCTTGCCGCGAATTTTCTCGCGGGGGATGAGTCTGCCCAGATCGTCCATATTCAGCAGAGGGCAGATATTCAGCAGCCCGCCGAACCAGCCCGCCGCCTTGGACACGCGGCCGCCCTTGACATAGAACGTCAGGTCCGTGGAGAAAAACCAGTGGTGCAGGTTCAGCCTGTGGCTCTCCGCCCAGGCGCAGAGCTCGTCAAACGGCATGCCCTCATCGCGCAGATCGGCGAGCTTGTCCATGAACAGGCCGTAGCCCGAGGAGGCGCCCAGCGAATCGACAATGACGATCTTCCGTTCGGGATACTTTTCCATGACGAGCTCGGCCGCGGACTGCGCGGAGTTGATCACGCCGGAGATGCCGCTCGAGAGCGTGACGTGCAGAACGTCCTTCCCCTCCGCGGCGAAGCGGGAGAAGTATTCCTCAAACTCCGACACGTTCACCTGAGAAGTGCGCGTCTCCGCGCCGTCCTCCATGGCTTTATAGAAATCCGGGAACGCGATGGACTTGCCCAGATCGTCCGGAAAATCCACGCCATCGAGCGCAAAGTGGAAGCAGATATATTCGATACCGCGCTGGACAAAATGCTCGTGCGTCAAATCTGCCGTGCTGCAGCAGCTGATCACATAGTTGGCCATCTTACTCTCTCCTTTTTCTCAGTGACGATATTGGATGCTTTCTTTCACATACTGCGCCGTCTCAGCGCCGATGAGCGCTGTGATGATCTCGAGCGCGAAGGGGATTGCCGCGCCGAGTCCGGAGGCGGTGATGAAGTTTCCGTCCCGCACGGCCTCAACGGCGACATAGTTCGCGCCAAGGAGCTTGTCTTCAAAGCCTGGATAACAGGTCGCGGTTTTCCCCTGCAGCAGTCCCATTCTCCCCGGAACCGACGGCGCGGCGCAGATGGCGCAGACGAGCTTTCCCGCCTCGGCAAACCGGGCGACCGTCTCGCGCACAAGCGCGCTCTCATAGAGGTTTTCCGTGCCTCTGCCACCGCCGGGGAGCACCACCGCGTCATATGCGGAAGCATCCGTCTCGGACGCCAGCTTCTCACAGCGGACGGCAATGCTGTGCGAGCCGGAAATCATCAAATCATCCGTGATGGAGGCGATCGTCACCTCGATCATCGCACGGCGCAGCAGATCCACCGTGATGAGCCCCTCGCACTCTTCCAGACCGGGTGCGAAATAAAACAGTACCTTGGCCATAGCCGTACCTCCCTTATGCTTATAGTTAGCATAACCGTAACATACAAATATTAAAAGTTTTATAAGAACAAAAAAGCTCCACAGCCGAAGCCGCGGAGCCTTTCCATTGTTTCTCTCAACTTCCCACCCGCATGGGGAGGGTTTGGGAGGGGATGGGTTTCCCCTCCCATTGGTTTTCATGATTCTCGCGCGGAGCGCGAGGTTCTAATTACGCGACAGCGGAATTAGAACCAGCCCAGATCGAAGAAGCCGCTGATCTGAACGAGGAGCACGAAGACCATGACGATGGGGACGATAATCTTCATGCAGAAGCCCCAGAAGCCCAACAGGCCGGCGCCGGCGTTGGAGCCCTGCTTGATCTCGTCTTCGAAATACTTGGGCTTGAGCTCGTAGCCGATCATGAGAGCCATGAACAGAGCGCCGAGCGGCATCGCAATACCCTCAGACCACACGTCCATGAAGTCGAGCCAGCAGTCATTCCAGGTGCCGACCTTCCAGCCGAACATGTCAGCAGGCGTGAAGGGACGCTCGGCCAGACCGTCGACGCAGACGAAGATGGCGAAGATCATGATGACAGCGCAGACGATGCCGACCGTACGGGGACGGCTGACCTCGTGGCCCTTGGCGGAAGCGCGGTCGATGAAGGTGACGGACACAGCCTCAACCAGGGAGATGGCAGAGGAGATGGCCGCGATCAGAACCAGGACGAAGAACAGGATGCCGATGACGGCGCCGAGAACGCCCATGTCATGGAACACGTTCTGCAGGGTGCTGAACAGCAGGCCGGGGCCGGACAGCTTGATCTCGGCGACGGAGGTGAGCTCACCGGCGTCGATCTGAGCCATGCCGTTGGCAACGGCGGCGGGGATGACGGCGATACCGGCCATGATGGCGACCAGGGTATCAGCGCAGACGATCAGCACAGAGTTCTTCGGCAGGCTCTCGCTCTTGGACAGGTAGGAGCCATAGGTGATCATGGCGCCCATTGCCAGAGACAGGGAGAAGAACATCTGGCCGGCGGCGGTGGCGAGAACGCTCAGCACGCCGGGGGCAGCGTCGGTAAAGGCGCCGTAGCTCACGCCGTCGATGACAATCTCCTTGGTGGAGTAGCCGGGGACGAACATGAACTTCAGGCCGACGGAAGCATACTTCATGGTCAGGGCGCGGATGATGACGATCACGAGCAGGACGAACAGAGCGGGCATGCCGATCTGGTTGAACTTCTCGATGCCGCCGCCGACGCCGTTGCGGTTGATGAAGTAGCAGATGATCATGAACAGCAGCGTGCAGCCGATGCCGAAGCCCGGAGTCAGCAGCAGCGCGCCGAAGACTTCGTTGCCGGGGGCGCCGCCGGAGAACAGGCCGACGACATTTACGATGATGTAGTAAATGCAGTAGCCGCCGAGGACGGAGTAGAACGTCATGACCAGGAACGGTACGATGACGCCCAGCCAGCCGGCCCATCTGAACTTCTTGGAGACGGCAGCGTATGCATTCACAGGACCGAAGCCGGTCTTACGACCGAGGGACAGCTCGCCGAGCATGATCACGAAGCCGACGAAGATCGCCAGCAGCAGGTAGATCAGCAGGAACGTAAAGCCGCCGCTCTTGCCCATCTTGTACGGGAAGCCCCAGATGTTGCCGAGGCCGACCGCGGAGCCGATGGCGGAGAGCAGGAAGCCAAGGTTCGAGCCAAACGAGCCACGATCATTTGCATGATCGGCAGAAGGCGCGGGTTGTTTAGCCATAGTGAATTCCTCCATTTCCATTTTCCAAAACACGGATGACCCCTCACCGGTCAGATGGGCAAGAACCGCGATTGTCCATCTCTTCCACGACCGGGAAGGAGATCAATTTGGATACTGCTATTGTACACGAAAAGTTCATAAATCGCAATTCTATCGTTCATATTTTATTCATTTTCGACGAAGTTAAAAATTTCGCCCCCGTGAAACGAAGTCATTTTATACAACTTGACGGCGTTATGTTATTAACACAACAAAGTAATGCTTTTTCTGACTTGTTTTATGCAATGTGTATTAAGATCAACGTCGGGTTTGGAAATGGTAACCAACTCCAGTTTTATCCTCTCCCCTTTCCCTTGCTTTTTTGCGCAAATGCTGTATAATGTAAACTGTCTTTTTATGAATACGCATTCTTATTTTAAGGAGGATCCTTTTCATGACCTACGAGATGGATATCGCCGGGCTGAAACGCGAGCTGCCCCTGTGCAAGGTCACTGACGATCTGTACATCGGCGCGTTTGTCATTTTCGGCGATGTGGAGCTGACCGTGCACTGCGCGGCGGAGCTGTTAAAGCGTGCACCCGACTATGACTATCTGATCGCACCCGAGGCGAAAGCCATCCCCCTGCTCTACGAAATGGCGCGGCAGAGCGGCGCGGAGAAATATTTCCTCGCGCGCAAGAAGGCCAAGGCCTACATGCAGGGCGTGTTCTCCGTGAACGTGCAGAGCATCACGACCCACGGCGTGCAGACCCTCGTGCTCGACCAGAAGGACGCGGACATGATCCGCGGCAAGCGCATGGTGATCGTGGACGACGTCATTTCCACCGGCGAGAGTCTTCGCGCCATGGAAGAGCTGGTCACGCAGGCCGGCGGCATCATTGTCGGCAAGATGGCCATTCTGGCCGAGGGCGACGCGGCCAAGCGCGACGATCTGATCGTGCTCGAGCAGCTGCCCCTCTTCAACCCCGACGGCACGGTGAAAGAGTAAGTCCTTATATCAAAAACGCCTGACGCGATTGAAGTCGGAGGCCAAGCGGTCTTAG
>JAZQDI010000151.1:0-7706 GCA_045546715.1 Oscillospiraceae bacterium
TATCATAACCGCTCACGAACAAGCGGATATAATCAAGATCTTTAGATTGCTAATCAAGCTCTCAAAAGAATTATTTAACAGAGATCTTTCGATCTCTCAAAGAACCCTTTTCTTGGTGCTTATTTGCATAAGCTACAAAACCTAATCAGTTTTGTGTTCTTACATTGTTTAATTTACAAGGTACACGCTCGCCGTCTCCCTCTCGGTGACAGCTTATTTACTTTACCACAACGGAAATCATTTGTCAAGCACTTTTTTTGAAGCTTCGAAAAGTTTTTCAAAAAGTTTCGTGCTGTAACCGCCTCATTTCCTTGCGGTGGTTCGTAGTATATCACCATTGACGGTACATTGTCAATCATTTTTTCATCGTTTTTTTGCAAAAAAGTAACGAGGCTAATCGACACTCTGTATGGTTAATTTGACAAACGTTTTTTAAGCACAAAAACGGTGCTTTCCGATCACGACGATCAGCGGTCTTGACCAGATCCATTTGCTCGTTGTTTTTGCCGGATTGAAATAATAAATTGCCCCGCCGGAGGGGTCCCATCCATTCAGTGCATCCCGCGCTGCCTGATACGCGCTGTCTGCCACCGGTTGGTTGAACTGGCCGTCATTGATGCAGGAAAACGCGCCATTCTGATAGATGACGCCGGCGATCGTATTCGGAAAGGACGGATGACGCACGCGATTGAGTACAACCGCGCCTACCGCCACCTGACCGGAATAGGGTTCTCCCCTCGCCTCTGCGGAAATCAGGCGCGCGAGCAGATCCACCTGTGCGCTGCCGCCGGGCGTGCTGCTTTGGATGCCCATGGCTGCGAGCGTCTGCGCGCCCGCCTTGCCGTCAACCGTAAGGCCATTCTTCTGCTGGAAGAGGCGCACGGCCTTTTCGGTGGCGCTGCCGTATACGCCGTCCACCGCGCCGGAATAATACCCCCAGTTCTTCAGCTTCGTCTGGATCTGGCGCACGGTATCGCCGCTGCTGCCTCGTTGGTAGCTCGCGGCATTGGCGGATGTGAGTGTGACCAGGACGACTGAGGCAACGGCAAGAATCAGAGCAACGATGGCGGTTACGGTTCGAAATCGTTTATCATTCATGGAAATGCGCTCCTTCACACAATTTAGATTAGTGTGTGTAATTCTTTATAATCGATTCTATTTACCATAATTATATTATGTTAATATTTGCGTTAAAATCAGCGCCCGGCAGGAGCCGGGCGCTGTTAAAATAGCTTGGCTGATTCTTATTTGAATTCCTTCACGTCGGCCAGCAAGCGGTCGATGAGCGCCTGCACGTCCTCGACGGACTGGTCGCCGGTGCGGGTACGGACAGACACGGTGCCGGCCTCGGCCTCCTTGTCGCCCACGACGAGCATATAGGGAATCTTCTGCGCCTGATGCTCGCGGATCTTATAGCCGACCTTCTCATTGCGCAGGTCGGTCTCCACACGCAGACCGGCAGCGGAGAGCTTATCGGCGACTTCCTGCGCATAACCGGCAACGCGGTCGGTAATAGGCATGACAACGGCCTGCACAGGGCTGAGCCACAGCGGGAATGCGCCGCCGAAGTGCTCGGTAATGACGCCGATGAAGCGCTCCACAGAGCCGAAGACCACGCGGTGGATCATGACGGGGGTGTGCTTCTCGCCGTCGGAGCCGGTGAACTCCAGATCGAAGCGGCCGGGCAGCTGGTAGTCGAGCTGGATGGTGCCGCACTGCCAGGTACGCCCCAGAGAGTCCTGGATGTGGAAGTCGAGCTTCGGGCCATAGAAGGCGCCGTCGCCGGGATTTACATGGTAGGTCTTGCCGATGGAAGTGATGGCGTCCGCCAGCGCGTTCTCCGCCTTCTCCCAGTCAGCACGCTCGCCGATGTGATCCTCGGGCATGGTGCTCAGCTCGATGGTATACGGCAGGCCGAAGAGAGAGTAAACCTCGTCAAAGAGGCTCGCAATGCGGATGACCTCGTCCTTGATCTGATCCTTGGCAAGGAGAATGTGCGCATCGTCCTGCGTGAAGCAGCGGACGCGGAACATGCCGTGCAGCGCGCCGGAGAGCTCATGACGGTGCACGAGGCCGAGCTCGGCATAGCGCAGGGGCAGCTCGCGGTAGGAGTGCGGCTCGAGATCATAGACCAGAATACTGCCGGGGCAGTTCATGGGCTTGATGGCAAAATCCTCGCCGTCGATGACGGTGGTATACATGTTGTCCTTATAGTGATCCCAGTGACCGGAGGTCTCCCAGAGCGTGCGGCGCATGATCTGGGGCGTGTTGATCTCCACATAATCCCACTTCTTGTGCACGCCGCGCCAGTAGTCGAGCAGGGTGTTGCGCAGAACCATGCCCTTGGGCAGGTAGAACGGGAAGCCGGGCGCCTCATCACGGAAGGCAAACAGGCCCAGCTCGCGGCCGAGACGGCGATGGTCGCGCTTTTTCGCCTCTTCAATGCGGGCGAGGTAAGCGTCGAGCTCTTCCTTCTTGGGGAAGCAGGTGCCGTAGATGCGCTGGAGCATCTTGCGGTCGGAGTCGCCGCGCCAGTAGGCGCCGGTGACGCTGGTGAGCTTAATGGCATTGCCCTTTACGCGGCCGGTGGAATCCAGGTGCGGGCCGGCGCAGAGATCCACGAAATCGCCCTGCTTATAGAAGCTGATTGCTTCGCCCTCGGGAAGATCGTTGATGAGCTCTACCTTATAGGGCTCCTCGCGCTCGGACATGAACTTGATCGCCTCTTCACGGGGCAGCTCAAAGCGCTCAAGCTTCAGCTTCTCCTTGCAGATCTTGCGCATTTCCGCCTCGAGCTTCTCGAGAACCTCGGGTGTAAACGGCTCCGGCGCGTCGAAGTCATAATAGAATCCGTCGTCAATGGCGGGGCCGATGGCCAGCTTCACCTCGGGGTAGAGGCGCTTCATCGCCTGCGCGAGAATGTGGCTGGTGGTATGGCGATAGGTATCGCGATACTCTTTGTTTTCAAACGTGAACTGATTGTCCATGCCGATTCCTCCTTAAACTGAAAAACACCCCTGTACCGTCTCCGGTACAGGGGTGCAAAAAATTACAATTTTACACGGTTCCACCCTGTGGTTTCACTCACATCGCGCGGTAACGGGCGCGGCACGGGAGACCTTTCTGACCGGTCTCCGGCTCGGGAGCGGTGGGCAGAGCGCCAGCCTTCAGATCTCTTGCAGCCGGGGAGATCCTCTCTGAATCGGGCAGATGGGCGCGCGCCGTCTCCGTCAATGCCTTATGGAAGGGATGATAGCACCAATGCGTTGGAATGTCAAGACAAAACAATCGCGGAGGCCGAAGCCTCCGCGATATCAGTTGTAATTATGAGATCAGGCAGCAGGAGCCTCGGTGGCAGCGGAAGCCGGAGTCTCATCAGCGGCCTTCTGCAGACCGTCATAGCGGTGCAGGAAGGTCACGACGTGGGCGCGAGAGCAGTTCATGCTGGGCACGAAGGTGGTAGCGCTCATGCCGACGGTCACGCCGGTGTCAACGGCCCACAGGACCGCGTCGTAGTAGTAATCGGAAGCAGCGACGTCGGTGAAGGGGTTCTCAGCCTTCTCAACCTTCTTCTCGCCGTCGAAGCGCCACAGGAAGGTCACGAACTGACCGCGGGTGCAGGGAGCGTCGGGGCTGAAGGTGGTAGCGCTGGTGCCGACGGTGATGCCCTTTTCAACGGCCCACAGAACGGCGTCATAGTAGTAAGCGGTGGAAGCAACGTCGGTGAAGGGGTTCTTCTCGCTGGTGGCCTTGGGGCTGCCGGAGTAGCGCCACAGGAAGGTCACGATCTGCGCACGGGTGCAGGCCCAGTCGGGGCTGAAGGTCGTGGTGGTGGTGCCCACGGTGATCTTCTTGTCGACAGCCCACAGCACGGGCTCGGCATAGTAAGCATCGGAAGCAACATCAACGAAAGGCATGGCAGCGCTCAGAGAAACCTCGGTCTCACCCTTGGCAAGGACCTTGTCGCCCAGGCAGGCAACAGCAGTGACGGTGGACTTCACGTCTTCCTTCACAGCGACCTTCTCAACAACAGCAGTGACAACAACCTTCTCAGCCAGCTTGGCCTTGAGCTGCTCAGCAGTGAGGGTCTTCACAGCGTCAGCCTTGACAACGTAGGTCACGTTCAGGGCGCCGTCCTTCAGCTCGAAGCTCTTCATCTCGAAGATGGAGCCCTCGTTGAGGGAGATCTTGGCGGCCTTCACCTGAGCCTCAACAGAGCCCAGGAACTTCGCGCTGTCGGACAGGGTGCAGGTGAACTCTTTCTTGGCGAGCTCTTCGGCGCCGAGCGTGGCAGCAGCCTTGGCCTGATCCTCAGTCATGGTGACATCAGCCTTGGCGGTGACGGTCATGTTATTGCTCTCACCAAGCGCGCTGACGGACAGGGCGATCTTGGCGACGTCCTCGGTCTCGGTGTCCGCAGCGAAAGCAGCGGTGGCCATGAGCGCAAAGCTCATGCACAGGACCAGAAGAACAGACAGGATGCGACGGGTTTTGGTGTTCATTAGGTCTTACTCTCCTTCTCTTATAAAAGATTAAAATAATAGGCTTTTACGGAAGCCTTTTCCGAACAATACACTTCCCAGAGGTTATCGATCCGCGAGGAATCGCCGCCTCTGGCGCTCACTTCTGCGCGATAGCGATCGAGAATCGCGCAAACAGAACTGTCAGACGAGGTCTCCAGCGCATAACACTGGCTGACGAGCTGAGATCCGAGACTCTTTTTCAGACTCGCAGAACGCTCGCTCTTCGGATAACTGGTCCAAATCGCGAGAAATTCCTGACGAATTTCGCCCAGTCTGCCATATAGATAAGACTCATACTGATAGAGTTCTGCAACACAGCTGTTGACAAGAGCATCGACTTCGGCAGCTTGATCCGGCTCAGCTTTGCCCTCCGGAACCGCCTTCGTCTCCGACTGATAGCGCTCCAGATCCAGAGTAGCCAATGCTTCCTCCGACGTCATGTCTCCCAAAATCAGATCCCGGACCTGTTCGCCGGAGAGATTGGGTACGTCCACGCCGTCATCCGCAAGCTGCTTCTGGTTATTCGTGCGCAGATCGTCGAGACGATCGGACAGCGTCTCCCGGCTGTGAATTCTGCTGAGCAGGAACGGGCCTACGTTATCCCACTGCCAAACCGCAAGCCCTGCCGCTGCCAGAATCAGCAGCCCCATCAGGGTACATACGATTTTTTTCCAGGTTTTTATCCCGCTTCAGCCTCCCTTCACGGTCTCGAATCAGTCTCATTATAGCACGCAAATAATTTTTTGCAACTATTTTATGCAAACCAATTTCGATTTTTTGACAAATATCCGCATTTGGGCCAAATCAGGGTAATTCGACGGCGCTGAATTCGTCAGATCGCAACAAAGAACTTGAGCAGGAAAATCACAGACAGGATGTAGGTCAGGGCGGAAACCTCCCTTGCCTTGCCGGTGCAGACGCGAATCGCGGTGTAGCTGATGAGTGCGAGACCGATGCCGTGGCCGATGGAGCCGGAAATGGGCATAGTGAGGAGCATGACGCAGACCGGGAGCGTCTGGGACAGATCGGAGAAGTCGATCTGCTTGAGGTTTGCGAGCATGAGAATGCCGACATAAATGAGCGCGGCAGAGGTCGCCGCCGGCGGGATCACCGCCGCCACGGGAGCAATGAACATGCACAGCAGGAAGAGGACGCCGGCAACAATGCTGGTCAGACCCGTGCGGCCGCCTGCCTCCACGCCAGAGGCGGACTCAACAAAGGTGGTGACCGTGCTGGTGCCGGTGAGAGAGCCGGCGACGGTGCCGATCGCATCGGACACGAGCGCCTGCTTCATCCGGGGCATGGAACCGGTCTCATCGAGCATGTTCGCTCTCGAGGCGGTGCCCACGAGGGTGCCGATGGTGTCAAACATGTCGATAATGCAGAAGGTGATGATGAGCGTGAGAACGGTGAACCAGCCGATCTGCGCAAAGCCCGCGAAGTCGAGCTTGAAGAGCGTGGTCGCGGCCAGATCCTTGAAAGGCGGCACGAAGGAAGCCGTGTGCAGGTTGGCAAAGGGATCGATGTGCAGGAAGAGCGCCTCCCCTGCCCAGTAGACGACGGAGGCAACCAGCATGCCGTAGAGCACAGAGCCCTTTACCCGGCGATGGTTCATGGCGACAATCGTAAACAGGCCGACGAACATGGTGATAACGGTGAGCACCATCACAGGCCATGCGTCGCCCATCTGGCTCTTGCCATAGGACGCGGTGAGCGCGCCGAAAAAGTCACGCATGACATAGAACGGGCCGCCCTCGCTGGAATAGACGCCGGCATTGGAGCCAAAGCCGATGTTCATGAGCATGAGGCCAATGGCGGGGCCGATGCCAAGCCGCACGCCGAGCGGAATCGCCTGTACGATCTTCTCGCGCACATTCAGCACGGAGAGGATGACGAACACCACGCCCTCAACAAAAATAATTACCAGCGCGGAGCGGAACGACTGCAGATAGGTTGCGCCGGTCATGGCGGCAATGTTCGCAACGACGACGGCAAAGAAGCTGTTGAGCCCCATGCCGGGCGCCATGACGAAGGGCTTGTTGGCGAGCAGACCCATGCAGAACGTGCCCAGCGCAGAGGCGATGCACGTGGCAAGGAACACGCCGTTCCACAGATCCTGACCCTCGGCGCCGAAGCCTGTGAGCAGATTGGGATTGAGCGCAATGATGTACGCCATGGTCATAAAGGTGGTGAGACCTGCGACCATCTCCGTTCGGACGGAGGTGCCGTTGGCCTTCAGATGAAACAGTTTCTCCATTGCGGATACTCCTCCTTGAATAGAATCACAATTTCGAAGTATAGAACTTTTGGAAGTATTACGCAAGGAAAAAGCATCCATTAACCATAATATAATTATGTATACTATTAAGACGAAAAACCAGCGCCGCACACATTCGTATGCGGCGCTGGTTTTCTTCTTCTCTCCTGCTGCTTATGCCGGCTGCAGATCCTCTTCCAGACGGGACTGGATATAATCCGGGACGGCGCCGCGGTCAATCCCCAATGCCACGGCAAACTCCCCGTGCAGCATGTCCTGCGCGCGCTTCATATAACGCTCGTCCACCAGGCCGAGCTTCTTGCCGCGCCCCTGCATGACAATGCGCTTGGCATGCGCGCTGCGGATCAGCTTCACAAGCCCCTCACAGGTGTAATTCCGCAGCTGCGCCTGATAGTGCTCATTGAGAAAACGCAGATTGCTGTTTTCATAGACCTCCGGCTCGATCTCCGGGATGCGGCAGATCAGCTGCTCTGCCTCCTCGCGCGAAATGACCGGGCGCATAAAGACGTTTGAGTCGACAGGCGCATAGACCATACCCTCCCGGTAGAGTGGCTTGAGGGTATAGTACTTTCGGTCCTTGTTTACGCCGGCCAGAGGAGGCGTTCCCACAGCCTCGACGCGGCAGACACCCTCGCCGCTGTAAACAATCAGATCCCCAATCTCGTACAACGGAATCACTCCTTTCTGTCAGTATTTTCGTTTATACTTCTATTTGATATTATAATATCATATTTTTATTGACAATGTAAGTACTTTTTTTGAAAAAAATACTTGATTTTTATTAAGAAACAGCTATAATAATATATTTTTACTATAATATATCCAAGTTTTTAAATAATAAGCCGTCATTTTGTCCACTATTAGACTGATTTCCTTCCAAAAATCATAACCACTAGTGAACTAGT
>JAZQDI010000152.1:0-5144 GCA_045546715.1 Oscillospiraceae bacterium
TGTCTGCCCTGCGCAGTATGCGGCGCTCGCCATGAAGGGCTTCTTCCCTATGGAGATGCTGGACACGCTGCGCAAGGAGGGCTCGCCGCTGCAGGGTCATCCGAGCATGAACAAATGCCCCGGCATCGATATCTCCACCGGCTCGCTCGGTCAGGGCCTCGCCTGCGCCGCGGGCATGGCGCTCGCCGCGAAGCTCGACAAGAAATCCTACCACGTTTTCTGCGCGCTCGGCGACGGCGAGACGAACGAGGGCGAGATCTGGGAGGCGTGCGGCACCGCGCACAAGTACGGCCTTGACAATCTCATCGTCTTCGTCGACTGGAACAACCTCCAGCTCGACGGCACCTGCGAGGAGATCATGCCGCTGCTCGATCTGGCGAAGAAGTTTCAGGCCTTCGGCTTTGAGACCTTCGAGATCAACGGCAACGACATGGCCGAGATGGTCGCGGCGCTCGACGCCGCCATGGCGTCGAAAAACGGCCTGCCCAAGTGCATCATCGGCAAGACCGTCAAGGGCTGCGGCGTCAGCTTCATGGAAAACCAGGTCGGCTGGCACGGCGTGGCTCCGAACGAGGAACAGTATCATCAGGCCATGGACGAGCTGGACCGCCAGTACGTCTGCACTGTGGAGGGATAAGCTATGAAGTTTAAAAAAATGATTGCGACCCGCGACGGCTTCGGCGATGAGATCGTCGAGCTGGGCAAGGAAAATCCCAACATCCTCGTCGTCGATGCGGACATCGGCAAGAGCTGCAAGACCGGCGCCTTCCGCAAGGAATTGCCTGCGCAGTACCTGAACGTCGGCATCGCGGAGCAGAACTGCGCGGGCGTCGCCGCCGGTCTTGCCACCTGTGGGAAGATCCCCTTCGTCGTGACCTATGCCGCCTTCGGCTCCATGCGCATGTGCGAGATGATCCGGCAGGAGGCCGCTTACACGAACCTGAATGTGAAGCTTGCCTGCTCCCACGGCGGCGTTACCCCGGCGAACGACGGCGCGAGCCATCAGTCCATCGAGGACATGGGCATTTACCGCACGATCCCGAACATGACCGTCATCATGCCGGCGGACTACCATGCCACGCGCAAGCTCGTGCGCGCTGCCGCGGAATATGACGGACCGGTGTACCTCCGCTTTACGCGCGACAAGGTTCCCGTCATCTATGATGAGAGCGCCGAATTTGTCATCGGCAGGGCGAACACCCTCCGCGAGGGAGGCGACGTCGCCATCATCGCCAACGGCGACACCGTGCGTCTCGCCATCGAGGCCGCCGAGGCGCTGGAGGCTGAGGGCGTGCAGGCGCGCGTGCTTGACATGCACACGATCAAACCGCTGGACGTGGAAGCCGTCACCGCTGCGGTTGAGGAAATCGGCAGAGTCATCACGGTTGAGGATCACAATATCATGAACGGTCTCGGCTCCGCTGTGTGCGAGGTCGCCGCTGAGCTGGGCAAGGGAAAGGTCAAGCGCATCGGCATTCAGGATCAGTTTGGTCAGTCTGCCCCGTATGAGCGGCTGCTCGCCATCAACGGCGTCACGGTGGAGAACATCGTCGCCTCCGCCAAGGGCCTCATCGGCTGAAAAGGAGATTTCTATGAACGTATTCATGATTGGCGGCGGCGATATCGCCCGCCATCACGGCAGAGCCGTCCAGCGGCTCGGCGGCAAAGTCACCGGCGTCTATGACGTGAGCGAACAGTCCCTCGCGGTTTATACGGCCGAGTTTGGCTGCCCCGCCGTGGCCTATGAGGAGATTGAGGCGTACGCGGCGAAGGCCGACTATGTCGTCATCTCCACGCCGCCCACGAAGCGTCTGGACTATGTGGAAATGGTTTTGAAGCACCATGTGCCGCTCTACATGGAAAAGCCCGTGGCCTGCACGATGGAGGACGCCATGAAGATTAAGGCCATGGCGGATCAGTATGACGCGAAGATCATGGTGGGCTTTGCCCACTACTATCGCCCGGCGTATCAGAAGATGCTGGAGCTGGTCAAAACCGGCATGTTCGGCGAACCTGTGGACATCGCGTTTTCCCGCCTGAGCCCCGGCTTCGGCTTCCATGCGAAGAACCTCGGCGCCTCCTGGCGCACCGACCCGAACCTCGCCTGTGGCATGACGGTGGAGTCCGTCAGCCACGACTGGAAGCTCATCACCGCCATGGCGGGCGGCTTCGACACCATCGCCTGCAATTACACCGGCACCATCGCCTCCGTTCCCAAGTTTGATAACCACACCAGCATCACGATCCGCCTCCGCAACGGCGCCATCGGCACCATCGCGGCCAGCTGGGCGTGCGACATTCCCACCTGCTCCCGCGCCTACATCGGCACGAAGGGCTCCATTTTCCTCACCGGCGAGGGCATGTTTGAGTTCACGAAGCTCACTTGGAAGACCGAGGATATGCCCTACGCGGAGACGCTGACCTTCAACGACAGCTATGACCACGCCACCGGCGACGTCATCTACTACGCCCACTGCAGCTTCCAGGACAGCCTGAAAAACGGCAAGCCCTTTGAAACGCCGCTCTCTGACGGCATCTCGGCGCTGATCTATTCTCTGGCCGCCAAGCAGTCCAGCGAGGAGCAGATCACGGTCAAGGTTCCGGATTGGGGCGAGGTCTGAACAGGAGGCAGTACCATGCCTGAAAAACTGATCGGTTCCGCCATTTTCGGCCAGTCCGGCGGTCCCACCGCCGTGATCAACGCCAGCGCCTACGGCGTAATCAAAACCGCGCTGGAGGCGGAGGAGATCACCAAAGTCTACGGCGCCGCCTACGGCATCAAGGGCGTACTGGCAGATCAGCTCTATGTGATGGACGAGGAAGATCCCGAAGAGTTGCGGCTCCTCCTGAACACCCCGTCCTCGGAGCTGGGCTCCTGCCGCTATAAGATCGCCGACCCCGAGGATGACGATACGGATTACAAGCGCATTCTCGAGATCTTTCAGAAGTACAATGTGCGCTATTTCTTCTACAACGGCGGCAACGACTCCATGGACACCTGCAATAAGATCAGCCGCTACATGGAGTCTGTCGGCTATCCCTGCCGCGTGATCGGCGTGCCGAAGACGGTTGATAACGACCTTTACGGCACGGATCACTGCCCCGGCTTCGGCAGCGCGGCGAAGCTCATCGCCACCACCTGCATGGAGATCAGCAAGGACACCCGCGTCTATGATAACGGCGTCATCACCGTCATCGAGATCATGGGGCGGCACGCCGGCTGGCTCGCCGCGAGCGCGCAGCTGGCGACGTTCTACGGCGCAGGACCGGATCTGGTGTATCTCCCGGAGACGGACTTCGATATGGCCAAGTTCCTCGCCGACATTGACCGCGTCTATCAGGAAAAGGGCAAGGTGCTCATCGCGGTCTCCGAGGGCATCCACTATGCCGACGGCACGTTTGTCTCCGAGGCGAAGACCTCTGCCACCGACGGCTTCGGCCATGTGCAGCTCGGCGGTCTCGCCGCCATGCTCGCGGACGTCATCCGTCAGCACACGGACGCCAAGGTGCGCGGAATTGAACTCAGTCTCCTGCAGCGCTGCGCTGCGCACATCGCCTCCCAGACGGATATTGACGAGGCTTTCGGGGCAGGGCAGGAGGCCGTGCGTCAGGCGGTCAGCGGCGAGACCGGCAAGATGATCGCCTTCGAGCGCGAAGTGATTGACGGGAAGTATCACTGCAAGTTTGCCGCCATCCCGCTCACGGCGGTGGCAAACGTCGAGAAGAAGATCCCGCACGAATGGATCAACGCCGAGGAAAACGGCCTGACCCAGGACTTCATCGACTACGTCCGCCCGCTCGTGCAGGGCAGACCGGACTACCCGACGGTGGACTCCATGCCGCGATATGCCAAGCTCCGCAAGGTGCCCGCAAAATAAAAACGGAATCTCATACGGAACACCCCTTTGCCGCTTGGTGCAGCAAAGGGGTGTCATGATTCATTGTAATGTCATTGCGCAGCGAGCGCTTCCAGCACCTTTTCCGCGCATTTCATGCCGTCCACGGCGGCGCTGGTGATGCCGCCGGCGTAGCCTGCGCCCTCGCCGCAGGGGTAGAGCCCCCGCAGGGCGGGGGAGGTGAGCGCCTCGTCCCGAACCAGACGCACGGGGGAGGACGAGCGCGTTTCCGGCCCGGTGAGCACCGCGCCGGGATCGTCAAAGCCGCGGAGCTTTTTCCCCAGCTCCGGCAGTGCCCGGGCGATCACGTCCGTGATCTTCTCCGGCAGCACCTCGCGCAGATCGCCCCAGCGCACGCCGGGCCGATACGTCGGCTGCACGTCTGCCGGGCCGCTGCTCGGCCTGCCTGCAAGGAAATCGCCCACGGTCTGTGCCGGCGCACGGTAGTCGCCGCCGCCATAGCGAAACGCCCGCTGCTCAATCTCCCGCTGCCAGTACATGCCCGCGAGCACGTCCCGCGAGGGGAAGTCCTCCGGCTGCAGCGTCACGAGCAGGGCGCTGTTTGCGTTCTCGCCGCCGCGGTCGGAGCGGCTCATCCCGTTCGTGACCACGCCGCCGACCTCCGACGCCGCGGCGAATACCTCGCCGCCCGGGCACATGCAGAAGGTGTAGGCGCTCTCGCCGTCCGGGAGCTTCACGTGCAGACCGTAGTCTGCGGGAGGCAGATCCTCCCCGCGCGCTCTGCCGTACTGCGCCAGATCGACCATGGTTTGCTTGTGCTCAATGCGCACACCCATGGAAAACGGCTTTGGCTCCATGGGCAGCGCCGTGTCTTTCAGCATCTCAAAGGTGTCCCTCGCGCTGTGGCCGACGGCGAGAATCACCTGCCGTGCCGGAAGCGTATAGTCTCCCTCCGGCGAGGCGACCGTGAGCGCCGTGATCGTGCCGTTCGCCATTTCCAGCCCTGTGAGCCGGTGGGCAAAGCGCACCTCGCCGCCGAGGGCGAGAATCTCCTCGCGGATCGCCTTCACCACGCGCACGAGCACGTCCGTTCCGATGTGGGGCTTTGCGTCCCAACAGATGTGCTCCGGCGCGCCGTGCGCGGCAAACTCCTGCAGCACCCAGCGGATGCGGCTATCGTGTGTGCCGGTGGCGAGCTTGCCGTCCGAAAACGTTCCGGCGCCGCCCTCGCCGAACTGCACGTTGTTTTCCGGGTCAAACGGCCCGCCTGCGTGGAAGGCCTCCACC
>JAZQDI010000153.1:0-16742 GCA_045546715.1 Oscillospiraceae bacterium
GACAGATGGCGGCCGTACATCGGGTAGTTGATGTACATACCGGTTCTGGGCTTCGTCAGACCGAGGTTGATGGTGGAATAGGTATAGGCGTTGTCGTTCGGGTACAGCGTCTGAACGGCAGCATTCGCGGTTGCCCAGAGGGCGCCGCTGGTCATTACGTTTCCATTCAGGACGTTCTTATACCACGGGGAATTGCCGTTGGAAGAATAGGTCGTGACCTCGCGGTTAAATTCATAGGTGCTTCCGGTCTTCTTGCTGGGGTAAGAAAAGCGCATGTAATACGTGCCGATCTTGCCCTCGATGGTGGTTCTGATCGGGATGTAATACGTCTGGTCGCCAACGACCTCACGGAAGTAGAAGGCGTTGTCGATGTTGGTGGTGGCGTCGGTCTCGCTCATGAACCAGCCGATGTCAGCGCCCAAATGCTCGACGATGTCGCCGGTGAACCAGTAGTTCGCCGGATAGTAACGATACAGATAGTCTTTAACGCCGTAGACGCGATAGTAGTTATCGCCGTCCTTGTAGTAGTAGGCGCCGTTGGCGATATCCTCCAGATACTTGTTGTTCTGGACGGTCGGATCACCGGTGGGCATATCCGTCGTGTCCATGGAGCCAGACTGGTCCACCACGACGACGAAGTCGGTCGGGATCTTCTCGGTGATGCCCTGGGTCTTGACCTCGCCGGTCGCCCAGGACTCCATGGTGATGTCATAGGTCCCGTTCGCGCCGGGGGCCAGCGTCTTGGTGAGATGCAGGTTACCGCTCTCGTCCGTCGCCGGTACAGGGTTCGTGATGGTGCCGTTTTCATCCGCTGCCTGTGCCGGCGCTTCAAACACCGGAAGCAGCGAGAAGACCATGACGAGACACAGAACGAGGCTCAAAAGTCTTTTCTTCATGCTCATGTTTTCCTTTCAATAAGAGATTTTGCTGTGGGGTATCTATATACAAACATAAATGTTTTTGCAGAGAGGAATTGCGGGCGACCACAGGTCACCCCTACAGGACGTGGAAGCCAATTCGCCGGGGATGGTGCGATTTCCCAAAACCGGGGCAAAACCGCAGAGCGGATTTGAACCGGAGAGGAAGACCGGAGGCGCCTCAGAATAAACAAAAATAACGCAAGCGTTGTTTTTGGGAGGAAAGGCAGCGACGCGAGCGATCCGGCGCAGAAGCTGCGGCGGTGAGGGATGCAAAGCTTGCCTTGACGAGAGCAAGCCCGGTCTGACGAAATCTCCTGCCGGGTTGCCCCGGCAGGAGGCGCGGAGGGAATACCCCTATTCCCTCGGCGCGTTTCGCACGTGCCCGTCTGCAGCAGGGCATGCGCACCCCATATGATAATGCGGGAGAAAGGTTGACCCGCGATTATCCAATATTATGTCTGAATGGAATGAAATCTCTTTTCTGCTCAAAAAGCAGGGTTTTTGAGACAGGTCAAACAGAAGGGCTAAATTCCCAATTTCCATTCATCCCAGATCATAACATAAGAGTTTCAAATTGTCTACCTTTTGAGACGAAAATTATAAAAAAATAAGCCCGGTCACTCCGACATTGGAGTGACCGGGCGTCGTTTATTGGATTATTAGTTCAGGAAATCGCGCAGGCGCTTGCTGCGGCTGGGGTGGCGGAGCTTGCGCAGCGCCTTCGCCTCGATCTGGCGGATGCGCTCGCGGGTGACGTTGAACTCCTTGCCGACCTCCTCAAGGGTGCGGGTGCGGCCGTCGATCATGCCGAAGCGGAGCTCGAGCACCTTCTTCTCGCGGGGCGTGAGCGTGTCAAGCACCTCGGCCAGCTGCTCCTTGAGCAGCGTGAGAGAGGCGGCCTCGCTGGGCTCGGAGGCGTCCTCGTCCTGAATGAAGTCGCCGAGGTGGGAATCCTCCTCCTCGCCGATGGGCGTCTCGAGGGAAACCGGCTCCTGCGCAATCTTGAGAATGTCGCGCACCTTTTCCACGCTCATGCCCATCTCGGCGGCAATCTCCTCGGGAGAGGGATCGTGGCCCAGCTCCTGCAGGAGCTGACGGCTGACGCGGATGACCTTGTTGATCGTCTCGACCATGTGGACGGGGATGCGGATGGTGCGGGCCTGATCGGCAATGGCGCGGGTGATGGCCTGACGAATCCACCACGTGGCATAGGTGGAGAACTTATAGCCCTTTTCGTAGTCGAACTTCTCCACGGCCTTGATCAGACCGAGGTTGCCCTCCTGAATCAGGTCGAGGAAGAGCATGCCGCGGCCGACATAGCGCTTGGCAATGCTCACGACGAGACGGAGATTCGCCTCCGCCATGCGGCGCTTGGCGTCCTCGTCGCCGGCGGCCATCTGCATGGCGAGCTCGCGCTCCTCCTCGGGCGTGAGCAGCGGCACCTTGCCGATCTCCTTGAGATACATGCGAACCGGATCGTCGGTGGAGAAGGTATCGGCCATGGCGTCGGTATCGGCGAGCTCTTCCTCGGTGATCTCCTCGATCTCCTGAATCTCCTCGAGCTCGGGCACCACATCGTCCAGCGGGGGGAGCGTGTCGTCCCCGGCGGTGTCAATGTTCAGACCGGCGAGCTTTTCATCCAGCTTCTCCTGCTCCTCGGGCGTGAGCTGCAGCTCCTCGATGGCGGCGAGATCCTCCGCCGTGAGCTTGCCGGACTTCTTGCCCTTTTCGAGAATTTCACGGATGCGCTCTTCCTTGGTCTTGGGCTCCTTCTTCGCGTCGTCCGCCGCGAGCAGAGCGTCCGCCATGGCCTCCAGCTCTTCGGGAGCGGGAGCGGTCTCTTTTTTCTTCGTCATACCTTATCACCGTATGCCTTTCTTTCCTTTTGTCTGCGGGCGAGCTCGCGGAGATCCTGACCGGATCGCTGCAGCGCCTCGTCATTGATAATTTGTATGTAATCCGACAGGGCCCGGTCACGCCGGGTGCTGTCGTCGGATTGCTGGATGATGCCGGTAAAGAGGCTCAGCTCCTGCGGCGTGAGCCGCTCGCCGAGCGCGGCGAGGGAGATCGGCGCGTTTCGCTCCACGCACTCGAGCAGGAGCGAATAGAGGTTGCGCAGCTCCGGGCTGGAAAAGTCCTCCGGCTTCGGCGGGCGGATTTCGCGAAAGAGCGCCGGGTCTTCATACAGAAGCCGAACCACGCCCTCCTCCGCCGCGGCGGAGCGGGGATTGTCATAGCGCACGCCGGTGCGCCGCTGCTGCTGCTGAACGGGGCGCAGCTGCTCGCGCGTTTCGTCCCGGCGGGCGGAGCGGAGCTTTCTTTTGCGCAGCTGGCCGACCTGATCCTGCACGGCCTTGAGGGAGACGCCCGTGAGCTCCGAAAGGCGCATGGCGTAAACCTCGCGCTTGACCGGGTCCGGCAGCGCGGCAACCATGTCGCACCCCTCGCGCAGGAAGGCGACCTTCTGCTCGTCCACCGCGAGATCATATTTGCGCCGGATGGAGTCCAGCCGGAAATCAATGTGGTTTTCCGACGCCTCGAGCAGATTGCGAAACGCGTCCGCCCCGAAGGTTTTGATGTATTCGTCCGGGTCCTTGGCGCCCTCCATGCGCAGCACGCGCACGCGCATGTCCAGCTTTTCCAGCAGGGTGATCGCCCGCTGGGCCGCCTTCTGCCCGGCGCCGTCGCTGTCATAGGCGATGACGATTTCATTCGTATAGCGGCTGAGCAGCCGCGCCTGCTCGGGCGTGAGGCTCGTGCCGAGGGAGGCAACCGCGCTGTCAAATCCCGCCTGGTGGAGACTTGCCACGTCCACATTGCCCTCGGCGAGGATGATGAAGCCCGCCTTCGACTTCTTCGCCAGATTCAGGGCGAAGAGATTATGGCTCTTGGAGAAGACGAGCGTCTCCGGGCTGTTCATATATTTCGGCTCGCCGTCGCCGAGGATTCGGCCGGAAAAGCCGATGACGTTGCCGCGCACATCGATGACCGGGAACATGAGCCGGTTGCGGAACGTGTCATACACGCCGCCCTTTTTCCCGTGGCGCACGAGACCGGCGTCAAAGAGCTCCTGCTCGCTGTAGCCGAGGGCCTTCATGGCGCGCACAAGGCTGTCCCACGTGTCCGGCGCGAAGCCGAGGCCGAAGTTTGTCGCCGTGCGGCCGGAGAGCTGCCGCCGGGCAAGATAGTCGCGCGCCGGCTGGCCGGCGGGCTCCCGGAGACACTGATGGAAAAACCGCGCCGCCTCCCGGTTCAGCGCGAGCAGCCGCGCGCGCTTTCGGCTCGCGCCGTCCTGCTCCTCCTCGGGCACGGCCATGCCCGCCCGCCGCGCCAGAAAGGCCACGGCGTCCGGAAACGAGAGGTTTTCGATCTCCATGATGAAGCTGATGACGCTGCCGCCCTTGCCGCAGCCGAAGCAGTGATAGATCTGCTTGTCCGGCGAGACGGAAAACGACGGCGTCTTTTCGCTGTGAAAGGGGCAAAGCCCGAAGAGATTGGAGCCGCTCTTTTTCGTCAGCCGGACATAGCCGCCGACGACGTCCACAATGTCGTTGCGCTGGGCAAGCTCCTGCAGAAAGCTTTCAGAGAATGCCATAATTATTTAATACTCCATGATGCCGGGATGAACAGCCTGTCATAGACCTCCATCGCGTAGCCGTCGGTCATGCCGGAGATGTAATCGCAGACGGCGCGCTCGGGCCCGTCCGTCTCCGCCACGCGGCGGAACAGCTCCGGCAGCTCGCCGATGTGATGCACATAGTAGTTCCAGATCGCGCAGAGAATGCCCTCGACCTTCTGCTCCTCCGCCTTGGCAACGGGGTTGTGGTACACGGCCTGAAACATGAAGGTGTGGAAGGTTTGAAACGCGGCTTCCATCTCCGGGCTCATGGCAAGACGTCCGTCCTGACTGTGGTCAATCACATCCTGCAGGATGGAGTTGATGCGCACGCTGTTGCGCTCGCCGATGCGGCGGCGGACAATCTCGGGCACATCCTCCGGCAGCACGATGCCGCCGCGCATGGCGTCGTCCAGATCGTGGTTCACATAGGCCACGCGGTCACTCAGCCGCACCACGTCCGCCTCCATCGTGTCGCGCGGCAGACCGTTCGTGTGGTTGAGAATGCCGATGCGCGTCTCGGCGCAGAGATTGAGACCGCGTCCGTCGCGCTCGAGCCTGTCCACCACGCGCAGGCTCTGCTCATAGTGGCGAAAGCCTGTACCCTCATAGATTGCGGCGAGCGCCCGCTCTCCGGCATGGCCGAAGGGCGTGTGGCCCAGATCGTGGCCGAGGGCAATCGCCTCGGTGAGATCCTCGTTGAGCATGAGCGCGCGGCTGATCGTTCGCGCAAGGCGGCTGACCTCGAGCGTGTGCGTCAGGCGCGTGCGGTAATGGTCTCCCTCCGGGCGGAGAAAAACCTGCGTTTTATGCTTCAGGCGGCGGAATGCCTTGCTGTGTGTGATGCGGTCAATGTCCCGCTGGAAGCAGGTTCGCATCGGGCAGGGCTCCTCCGGCGTCTGCCGCCCGCGGCTGCAAGCCGAGCGCACGCCATACCGGCCGATGATGACCTCCTCCAGCGCCTCGCGCTGCTCTCTGGGACAGGGCACGGCAAACACCTCCTGAAAAAAAGATCGGGTAACGCAAAGTCCCTTGCATTACCCTTTATACGACGTTTGTTCGGAAAATCCTTTTCAATTTTTGAAAAAAAATAAAAAATTTTTTCAATTTCCGTTATTTGGTTCCGTTTCCTCCAAATATCGACGTTCTGCGGCTCGCTGCGCGCGAATCAGAATCCCCCGCGCACGTTCGACGTCCCCGGCGTCCAGCGCGCGAACCGCGTCCGTCACGGCGTTGAAGAGAAAATGGTATAAGGTCTGATAGATCTGCATGGAAATCTCCCCTTTCCATGCAGAGTATGCGCGGAAGGGGGAGATGTATGCGGGCGCACTATTTAAATAATGTTCGCGTCCACGACAGCGTCGGGATAGTCCCGCTTGTGGCAGGTGAAGAGGATGACCTGACGCTCGCGGGAGATCTCATAAAAGAGCTCCATGGCGCGCTTGGCGCGCTCATCATCAAAGTTCACGAGCGTATCGTCCAGCACCACGGGGCAGGGATCGTCTCCCTGGAGCGTGAGCGCGCACATGGCCAGCCGCACCGAGAGATACAGCAGATCCGCCGCACCGGCGGAGAGGTAGGCCGCACTGTGACCCATGAGATCATCCGCGCGCTTCGCGCTCGCGGCAAAGTCCCGCGTGAGGGACACGCCGTCATAGCGCCCCTGCGTGAGAAAATCCATATACTCGGCGGCCTTTTTCGCGAGCTCCGGCGAAAAGCGGGTCTGGATTTCGCCGTCTGCCTCCGCGAGGGCCTCACACGCCATGGCAATGGCGTCATACTGATCCTGCAGATCGTCACGCCGGGTGCGCAGCGTGTCCAGCTCGCTGCGCAGCGCCATCGGGTCGCCCGTAGCGCCGACGGCGCCGGCCAGCTCCGAGAGCCGGTCGCGCAGGCGGCTGTTCGCCTGCTCAAGCGCCTGCTTCTGGCGGAAATAGGTAGCGGCCTCGCTGTCGCCCCGCTCAAAGTCCAGCTGCTGCAGCAGACGCTCATGCGTCTCCGCCTGATGCTCGCGGGCGTCCTCCGCCGCGGCAGCGCGCTCGCGCTCGGTCTCCATGGCGGCACGGCAGGCGCGGTAGGCCGCGCGGTGCTCCTCCGCCTGCGTGAACATGTCGTTGATATTCCGGGCGTCATAGCGCGCGAGAATGTCCTTGAACGCCTCCATCGCAGCGGCGGCGCGGCGGTTCTGAACAATCTGCAGGACTGCGAGCGCGATCGCCGCAAGCACGAGCGCGCCCGCGGCATAGTACAGCGCGGGCAGCATCAGATAGCCCAGCACGGCGCAGAGCGCGGCGAGCACGAGCGCGGCAATCCAGAAAAACGGCTTTCCCGTCTGCTTGGAGGCGCGCAGCTGCGCTCTCGCCTCCTCAGCGTCGGTTTCAAGCGAGTCGGCGATCTCCTCGGGATCGCGCACGCCGAAGTGCGTCTGCTCGAGCGCGGTGCGGCAGCGGGCGGCCTCGCGGCGCGCCTCGGCCAGCTCGTCCTCCAGACGCTGCAGAGACGCCTTTTCCTGCCCCATCTGCGCGAGCGCGTCACGGCGCTGGCGCTGGCGGGATTCGTTCATGGCGGCGGTGAGCCGCTTGATCTCCGCGTCGTTCTGCTCCAGCTCCTGCTGCAGGAGCGCGCGCTTCTGCCCGCTCTGGGAGAGCACCTCCAGCCGCGCCTCGAGATCAGAGATCTGCTTGTCAAGCGCGGGAATCTCCCCGCGCGAGGCGCTGCGGCGCTTGCGCTGCCAGGCGCGCAGCTGGCTGTCCGCCTCAGAGTAGGAGACCGTCTCCTCCCCCGCCGTGACCATGGAGGCAATGCGCCGCTCCAGCTCGGGCGAGCCCGAGACCGTGACGCTGCCCTGACCGATGAACGCCGTGCGGGCAAAGACCGGAGCGCTCACGCCCGTGAGCGTCTGGCCGACATCCGCAGCGGTGATGCCCGGAACAGGCGTGTCCGTGCCGGTATAGACAGCGGCAAAGTCGCGCATGGGCGCCTTCTCATTCGGCGTGGTCCGGCGGAGCGTGATGGATTTCCCGGCGTGTGTGATCTCCATCTCGCCCTCCATGGGCGCGCCGCTCCAGGGCGCGTAGCGCGTCTTGTCCGGCAGCTGCCCGCCCTTGGCGCGCTGCGCGGTGTCGACGCCGTAGAGCATGGCGCGAAGAAAGGCGCACCAGGTGCTCTTGCCGCTCTCATTCGGGGCATAGATGATGTTCAGCCCCCGATCCAGCTTCAGCTCCTCGCCGGCGAGGGTGCCGAAGGTGGCTTTCATTTTTCGGATGATCATAAAGGAAACACTTCCTCCTCCCCGTCCAGGGCGGCGAGACCCCAGCGGGCAGCCATGGTGATTTTCGCGCGCGCAGACTCCGTATCCGCGGCGTCATAGGCGCGGCGAAGCGACGCGAGAAACAGCCCGCGCAGCGTATCCTCGCCCGCGCCGTCCCACACGTCGCGCCGGATGCGCGTCTCGTCTCGAAGATCGAGCGAAAACGTCATGCCCTCCAGCGCGGCGCGAAGTGCCGGAAGATTCGGCGCGCGTCGGCGCTCCCCGCGCAATATCACGCGGAAAATGTGGCGGGCGCTGTCCTCCGGCAGGGCGGTGAGCACCGCCTCAAGAGGCTCGGTGTCCGTGATATCCGCAGTAAGGATCTCATAGCGCCGGGTGTCCATCGGAAGGAACTCGGCCTTCGCCGCGCCCTCGGACACCTCCGCGAGCAGCACGCCCTTCTCACCTGTCTCGTCAAAGCCGCGCCCCTCCGGGCAGCCCGGCCAGGCATAGGTCGTCGCGCCGACGCGGTGAACGCCGTCAAACCGGTGGACATGACCGAGAGCGGCATAGTCCACGCGCGAGGCGGCAAGCTCCGCCTCGGTGATCGGGTTATAGGGAGAGGCGGGGTTTCCAACCTCGCCATGTACGCAGAGAAGCTCGATCTGCCCCGGCACGCGCGGGCACGTCCAGCCGCGCAGCAGCGGCGGCGAGCGCCGGTCGGTAAACGCCGCGCCCCAGACGCGCACGCCGAGCGCCGGAAGCGTCACGGCGGTGAGCCGGTTTTCGCGGAAGATGTGCACATTTTCCGGAAAGCGCAGGCGGGCATACGGCGCGTCCTGATAATAATAATCATGGTTTCCCGGCGCAATGAATACCTCCGCCGCCGCACCTTCAAACACCTCGCAGAGCAGACGCGCGGTCTCGGCATAGGCGCTGTCGGAATCGAGCAGATCGCCGGGCAGCAGGATGATCTGCGCCCCTGTCTCCGCCGCGAGCCCGGGCAGCTTTCCGAGCAGCTCGCGCTGCTCTGCGCGCCGCAGGGCGGCCAGCGCCCCGGGCAGCGCCTCAAAGGGAGAGTCCAGATGCAAATCCGCCGCGTGGAGCACCTTCACCGTCTTCATCGGACGCGCAGCGCCTCCGCGCTCCGGCAGAGACCGGTTTCGCCGTCGATGACGAAGATCGCGCCCTCGAGCTTGGCCGCGCCGGAGGCGGCGTCATACCGGCGGGGCGGATCGCCCAGAAAACGGCCGATGCTCTGCTCCGGCTCAATGCCGAGCACCGAGCGGGCGGGGCCGGTCATGCCGATGTCAGTAATATAGCCCGTGCCGTCGGGCAGAACCTCGGCGTCCGAGGTCTGAACATGCGTATGCGTGCCCCAGACGGCGGAAACCCGCCCGTCGAGATAAAAGCCCATGGCGCGCTTTTCGCTCGTGCCCTCGGCGTGGTGATCGACAAGAATAATCTTCGTCTGAATCTGATCGAGAATCTCATCGGCTACGAGGAAGGGATTGTCCGTGTTCGGGTCGAGCGTGAACTTGCCCATGAGATTCACCACCGCGACCGGCACGCCGGATTTCGTGGTAAACTCCCCCCAGCCCCGGCCGGGGCACTGCGGCGCGAAGTTCGCCGGGCGCAGGATGCGCTTGTGGCTGTCGAGATAGGGCTGCAGCTCATAGCGGATCCAGGTGTGGTTGCCGAGCGTGATCACGTCCGCCCCGGCGGCAAAAATCTCGTCCGCCTGCCGCGGCGTGATGCCGACAACGTTGGCATTTTCCCCGTTGACGACGCAGAAATCAATGCTGTGTTCGGTTTTGAGCGCCTTGAGCCGCTCCTTCAGAAATTGCAGACCGGAGACGCCGCAGACGTCGCCCACTGCCAATACGCGCAGATCCATCACAGACCTCCTGATCAAAGCAGATATTTTGACAGGATATATTATATCACACTTTGACCGGCAGTACAATTGCGGGCAAAAAACGGGACAGCTTCCCTGTTAATCTGTGTTCAGATCTCCCAGCAGGTACAGCCCCGACCGAAGGCGCAGCCGCGCGAATGGCCGGTGTCCAGCAGATAGTGGCAGACCAGCGCGCGTCGCGAGCCGGACGGCAAGCGGCTGTGGATGGGCCGGTAATGACTGCAGCCCAGACAGCACGGCTCCGGCGGCCAGTCGAAATAGCTGTCCGCGCGCAGGCGCTCCAGCAGTGTGTTTGTCATTTTCTCTTCTCCTTTCTCTTCGACCATTCGGCGGCAAGCGACTGTTCTCCCCAGCGCAGCACGCGGTCGATGTGCCGATCGCCGTAATAGAGCCCCTCCGCGTCCAGCGCGTCGCGGATCTGCGGCAGCGTGAACCCCTCGACATAGCGCAGATGCAGCACCCGGCGCACCAGCGCCTTGCCCTCCATCGCGCTGATCAGCTCCTCCAACTCCGCGACGAGCGAGCGCTGCGCCGTCTCCTGCCGGCTGAGCTTCCGCGCCGCTGCACGCAGCGCCATCCGCTCGGCGCGAAGCTTCGCCTCCCGGCGGCGGAGCTCCAGCTCCCGCTGCCGAAGCGCCTCCTGCCGCTGCGCAAGCTCCCGCAGCGCACGGGTGCCGTACACACGCTTTTCCAGCTCGGGTTCAAATTCGATCGGTCACATCTCCTTCCCTTCTTTTCCAGGACGAGAGCAGCGCCTCGCCGCAGTCCGGGCAGAACGCTCCAAGCCCCGGCACGGCATAGTAGGTCTCCCCGGACAAAAACGCCTGCGCGCAGCGGCGGCAGGCATGATGTTTCTCACGCATTTGTCCTCCTCCATTTCTTGCATTACTGCGATTTTATATTTAGAATATCCCGCAGAAATGCGAAAGTCAAGTCAAAAATCGCAGAAACGCAATTTTTGTGCAAAACATATAGTTGCGAATCTGCGAGAATTGTGATAAGCTGTGCGCAAGGAGAGTGATACACATGTCCATCGGCGCGCGCATCAAGGAGAGGAGAAAGGCGCTCGGCTATTCTGCGGAGGATCTGGCAAAGCAGCTCGGAAAGAGCCCGGCCACCATCTATCGCTATGAAAACGGAGACATTGAAAAGCTGCCGGGGGATCTGCTGGCCCCGCTGGCGGAAATGCTGAACACTTCCACCTCATATCTGCTCGGGCTGGACGAGGCGCAGCCGCCCGCCGTCCCGCGGCAGATCACGGATCAGGAGCTGAAGTTTGCCCTCTGGGGCGAAACGGACTCGATTGACGACGCGGATCTTGCGGCCGTGCGTCATTACGCGGCATTCATAAAGGAGCGAAAACACAAGGAATGACCCTTTTGGAGCTTTATAACTACGCAAGCGCGGAAAACGTCCGCGTGGACGCCTTTCCGCTCGGAAAAACCTCGGCATTGAGTTTGCAGGACGCCGACGGCGACTGCTTCATCGCCATTGACCCCTTCCGCGTACAGGGCGCGGCGGACGAGAAAACCAAGCTCGGCCACGAGCTCGGTCACTGCATGACCGGCGCGTTTTACAGCGTGGACAGCCCATGCAATGTGCGAGAACGCTGCGAAAACCGCGCAGACAAATGGGAGATTCAGGCGCTGATCGGCCGCGAGGCGCTCGCGCGCGCCGTAGCAGACGGGCACACGGAAATCTGGGATCTCGCAGAGCTCTTCGGCGTGACAGAGGAGCTGATGAGAAAAGCCATCTGCTGGTATGAAAAAGGGCGACTGAAGGAATAACAGAAAGGGAGGGGCATACCCCTCCCTTTCTGTCAGCTTGTCAAATGAGTTTCTCCTTCAGACTGTCGAAAAACAGGTTTTTCGACAGTCTGAAGGAGTTTTATCCGCCGAAGCCGATGCAGCCGGTGCGTCCTTCGCCGGTCTGGATAAAGTGGAGAATGCGCTCGATGCGCACGGCGCGGCTGACCGCGCCGGCCATACTCTCATGGCTGAAGGCGAGCAGAAACAGCCCCGCGAGCGCGGTGCAGTTGGTAAAGCGCACACGGCGGCGTCCGGGCAGCGCCAGTGCCTTTTTCTCCAGCTGGTAGCACTGGCTGAAAAGCAGGTTCAGCGCTGCATAGACATCCTCAAACTTGTCTGCCTGCAGCGTCTGTGTGAACGCCTCTGCACCCTGATGGCGCACGGTGACCTCCGCATTGATATGGCAGGTCAAGTCCCGCTCATTTCGCTGCGGGGGATCGAGATGGCGAAGGTCAAGCGCAAGCACGCTCTCTCTGCCGAGAAGGACATGGCGGTTTTCCGCCGTAAGTCCGCTGCGCTTCGGGCGGATGCGCACGATCTCCTGCTCGCTCCCCTCTGTCAAATTCTGCTGCCGCAGCAGAGAGAAGAAGCCCGCCGCACCAGCGAGCAGCTCAAACAAATGCAGGCACCGCGCCGCGCCGGCGCCGGGACAGTGCGCCGTAAACTCCGAAAACGGTTTTCCCTTCAGCCGTTCATTCATGCAGATAGCCAGTTCCCGGAAGTCACAGCGTTTGCCCTGACTGCCGAGACATCGCTCATCCAGACTGAGACCGCGCACCACGCCGCTTTGATCCAGCAGCACCGTGGCAAGCACAGGCACCTCGCGGTTCAGCCCGCCGAAATGGTAGACGCTTTTCTGCCACGCGATCACCGTGAAGCCCGCATCGGACGGGCGAACAACCGTGCCGCGATAACGCGTGATCAGCGTGCGGCGGTCATGCGTATGCGCATCGAAGACGAAGCTTTGGTCAAACACGACGTCCAGCGCATCCAGATCCGGCCGGAGATCCAGTGTCATGACCCCATCTCCTCTCGAATGACGCGGTAAATGTCCGCAACCGTGACAATTTCGGTCCAGCGCTCACTGGGGATCGTGACGCCGAACTCCTCCCGCGCCTGCACGACGACGTCTGCCAGATCGAAGCTCGTGAGCCCCAGATCTGCCACGAGGCGCTTGTCCGGTGTGATCTCGTCGGGGGTGATCTCCAGCGTTTCCGCCAGAATTTCGCGCACCTGCTCTTCCATGACGGTTCCTCCTTTGTTTACGCGTAGCGTTTGATTTTCTGCGTGACGGTTTTCTCAAACGGCTCGGACCGCAAAACGATCCCGCCGATCTGCTCATGCGGCGCGAGACTGCGGTTCACCTGATCCACCGCCTGCCAGACTGCCGCCTCGTCCGGCAGCAGCGCAGGATCGGCATAGATCTCGGCGGTGATTTTGCCGCCGGCGTCATAGACCACGGCGTCCTCCACGCCCTCGATGCGGTAAAGCCGCTCCTCCAGCCGCTCGGGCGAGACATTCTCCCCATTGGAGAGAACGATCAGATTTTTCTTCCGACCGGCGAACCAGAGATAGCCGTGCCGATCCACGCGCCCGAGATCGCCGGTGTGAAACCAGCCGTCCCGGTAGGCCTCACGGTTTGCCGTCTCGTCTTTGTAATACCCGGGCGAGACACTGTCGCCGCGCACACAGATTTCGCCGTCGATGAGTCTGGTTTCGCAGCAGGGAAACGTCTTGCCGATGGCGCCGAAGCGATTGGCATGGGGCACATTTGCCGCCACAATGGGCGAGCACTCGGTAATCCCGTAGCCCTGCAGAACGGTGATGCCGAGACGGCGGAAAAAATCAATGAGCTCCGGATCGAGCGCAGCGCCGCCGCAGAGGAAACAGCGCAGATTGCGACCGACCACGCTGTAGACATCTTTAAACAGCCAATGCGAGAGATCGACGCCGAAGCGCTGGAAAAAGCCGTTGATCTTCAGTCCGCGCTCGAGCAGCTCCAGCTTGCCCTGCCGTTTCGCCGTCCGCCGGATTTCCTTATAGAGCACCTGCAGCACCAGCGGCACGACCACGAGGATGGACGGCTCATATTGTTTCAGATTTTCCTTGACCGTGGTGAGATCCTTATTGATATATACCGTGCCGCCGCAGTGGAGCGAGCCGATGATGTTTGTCATCATCTCAAAGGTGTGGCTCGGCGGCAGAACAGAGAGTCCCGCGTCGGCCGGGGAGAGCGGCAGCTGGCTCATAGCCGCGCTCGCGTGGCTGCCCATGTTGCGGTGCGTGAGCTGGACGCAGCGGCTGCGCGCCGTGGTGCCGGAGGTAAAATAGAGCGCGGCGGGCGCATCCGGTCTAAGCGGCGGAAAGACCTCCGCCGTCTCTGCGCGGAGCGCATCCAGAAACACGTGCAGCTCCACAGCTTCCAGCCCCGGCATCTGCGCGCGAATCTGCGCCGCCTCCGTCTCGCAGGAAGCATCATAGACCAGAAGCTCCGCGTCTGACCGCTCCAGACAGCTTTGAAGCTCCTCCGGCTTCGTGCCCAGATGGAGCGGCACCGCCACACAGCCGCCGGAGAGCACAGCGAAAAACGCCGCAATCCACGCCGCCCCGTTCGGCCCGAGGATGGCAATGTGCGCGCCGGGCCTCCCCTCGCGCTGCGAGCGCGCGCCGAGCGCGCCGCCAAGCTGACGAAGCTCCCTGCCGGTGACAAAGGGCATGGCTGCGTCCTCGCAGGGGAAAAACCGCGTCTCGGGAAAACACGACGCCGCGTGAAAAACAATCTCGCGGAAATCCGCATAGTGCACGGGCTCCGGTCTCTGGCTGCGCTTCATGGTACACCCTCATTTCTAAATCATGTAATTCATATGTGAATAGTGGGATTAATGTTATTATACGCACGTGAAGTGTTCAGTGTCAAGGAAATCACATTTTTCTCCACATCTGCCAATTTCCCGCTCCTGCTTTTGATGACAGCCTTCTGCAGTACGTCAAGTTTTAAACGAACGGTCTTGAAAATGTCTGTTTCTTCCAAATGCGTGCAGAAAAAACGGCAGTGCAGGATTCGTTGAGATTGTCAACTTTCCCGGTCAAATTTAGAATTTCAAAAGAATCGTTGGACAAAGCCCCAAAAATGGTTTGCGGCCATTGACACGCTCTTTTCCGCTTGCTAAAATAGCGAAGATCAAAACCACGCAGAAAGGATGTGAGGGGCTTGAAGATGCTGCTTCGAGGCTGCCGCGTATTTCACGGCGGGGTTTTTGTTCCCATGGACGTTCAGATTGCGGACGGCAAGATCGCTCAGCTGCTCCCCCCTGCGACAGACGTTCAGGGGATTCCTGTTTTTGAATTTCACAACTGTTTTCTTTTACCCGGACTTACAGATGTTCACGTTCATCTGCGAGACCCGGGTTTTTCTTTTAAAGAAACGATGCGCACCGGCACGATGGCGGCGGCGCACGGCGGCTACACCACCGTCTGCCCGATGCCGAACCTGAACCCCGTGCCGGACAGCGCGGAGCATCTGGCCGAGGAGCTGCAGCGCATCCGCGACGACGCGGTAATCCGTGTGCTGCCCTATGCCGCGATCACCGTGGGCGAAAAGGGCGAGACGCTCGCCGATCTCGAGGGCATGGCAAAAGACTGCTTCGCCTTTTCGGACGACGGCAAGGGCGTGCAGTCGGACGGCATGATGCGCGAGGCCATGACGAGAGCGAAGGCGCTCGGCAAGGTCATCGTCGCCCACTGCGAGGACGAGACGCTCCTGCACGGCGGTTACATTCACGACGGGGCATACGCGAAGGCCCACGGCCACCGCGGCATCTGCTCCGCTTCCGAGTGGAAGCAGGTGGAGCGGGATGTCCGTCTCGCGGAGGAAACCGGCTGCGCCTACCACGTCTGCCATGTGTCGACGAAGGAGAGCGTCGCGATCATCCGCGCGGCGAAGGCGCGCGGCGTCGACGTCACCTGCGAGACCGCGCCGCACTATCTGCTGCTGACAGAGGACGACCTGCAGGAGGATGGGCGGTTTAAGATGAACCCGCCGATTCGCGAGACGGCCGACCGGGACGCGCTGATTGCGGGACTGCTCGACGGGACGGTGGACATGATCGCGACTGACCACGCGCCGCACACCGCCGAGGAAAAGAGCCGGGGGCTGGAGAAAAGTCTCATGGGCGTCGTCGGACTCGAGTGCAGTCTCCCGGTGCTGTATACCGGTCTGGTCAAAACCGGCGTCGTCCCGATGGAGACGCTCGTTGACCGCATGACACTCTCCCCTGCGAAGCGCTTCGGTCTCACAAGCGGCATCGAGGAGGGAAATCCCGCCGACCTCTGCGTGTTTGACCCGAACGAACACTGGGTCATCGACCCGAGCGATTTTGCCTCCATGGGCAGAGCCACGCCGTTTGCGGGGATGGAAGTTGACGGGAAAGTAAAGATGACGATTTATAACGGAGAAATCGTTCACCAGAGTGGAGAGTGAAGAGTGGAGAGTGGAGTTTCCGAGTGACAACACTCCAAAAATAAAATCGCTGCCGCAGGCAGCACAACAGCTCCACTCTCAACTCTCCAAGTTCCACTCTCAGAAACAGCTAGGAGTAAATGCTATGCAGAAATGTAATCGAAAGATCATTCTTGAAAACGGCAGCGTCTACCGCGGGACCGGATTTGGCGCCGAGGGCGAGCGCATTTGCGAGGCCGTGTTCAACACGTCCATGGTGGGCTATCAGGAGATTGTCTCCGACCCGAGCTACACCGGGCAGGCCGTCGTGATGACCTATCCGATCATCGGCAACTACGGCATTACGGACGAGGACTTTGAGACCAAAACCCCCACGATCGGCGCGCTGATCGTGCGCGAATATAACGACAACCCCTCGAACTTCCGCTACACCAAGACGCTCTCGGAGCTGATGGTGGAGTGCGGCGTGCCGGGCATCGCGGGCGTGGACACCCGCAAGCTCACTCGCGAGATTCGCGACGCGGGCAGCATGAAGTGCCTTATCACGGACGCCGACACCGACGAGACGGAGGCGCTCGCGCGGCTGCGCGAAGCCGAGCTGCCGCACGATCTGGTGCAGCTGGTGAGCTGCCGCAAGCGCTGGTATTCCCGTACCTCCAACCATAAGTTCACCGTGGTTGCGGTCGACTGCGGCATCAAGCTGAGCACCATCCGCGGCCTCAACGCCCGCGGCTGCAACGTAACCGTGGTGCCGTGGAACACCAAGTCGGA
>JAZQDI010000154.1:0-6403 GCA_045546715.1 Oscillospiraceae bacterium
AAAATCGAGGCAAAACAGGAGCTGTCCCAGCTCCAATTTGCCAGCTTTTTCAGATTCATGGCAGCATATTTGAGCCTCACCCAATTTGTTACATGGGCCAGGCCTCGGTGGTGTGTATAACGCATAGCGTGTTTCTCTTTCACATCGGCAAAGACCCGTTCCACCGTCTCTTTCCGCTTGCTGTACAAGTCTTTACGTCGAGCTCGCCCCAGTCGATGGCCTGACCGACGGCGGCAATGACGGAACTCACCTTGATGGTCTCGAACTCGCCGGTGCCGACGGGCTTTCTTCTGCCTTTCTCGTCGGGCTCGCCGAGCTCCATGATTTCGACCTTCAGGCCGGTGACCTTGCCGGAAGCGCCCTCGATTTCAACGGGAGCGTTGAGGTAACGGAACTTCACGCCCTCGGCCATGGCCTCGGCGACCTCTTCCTTGTCTGCCGGCATCTCTTGATCGCTGCGGCGGTAGATCACGTAGGTCTCAGCGCCGAGACGGACCGCCGTGCGGCAGACGTGAAGGACGCCGCGGCGCAGGGCGAGCTGTTTCTGCCCGACGGCTGGCTGGAATTCCAGATGGGCTTTGACGGCGAGATCAACAAGATCGAGGGCCGCGAGGCGCTCGTGCAGGCCTTTGCGGGCACGATCAACCCCTGCAAGGCGGTCTATCATATCAACGGTCAGCACAACGTCACCGTTAACGGCAACGAGGCCGAGGGCATTGCCTATTGCACCGCGACGCTGGTGAACGAGGTAGACGGCAAAGATATGATCACGTCCAACTACGTCCGCTATTCCGACGTCTACGCGAAGGTGGACGGCAAATGGTATATCAAGCGCCGCCGCACGACCTTCCTCATCTCCGACAGCCATACGCTCAACGGATAAACCAAGTCAAATTATACGGAATGATATGTAAGATACCCCCTGACGTGCATTTCAAAATCGCACGTCAGGGGGTATCTGCTGATTCTGCGTAATGCTTATTCTGGCAGCTTGCTTACTTGATGAATCCGACCTGAGCGCTGATCTTCGCGATCTGCGCTTCCTTGCGCTCGTTGTACTCGATCTTCTTCTCCTCGAAGTAGTTGCGTCCCTCCGCGTCAATGGAGACGATCAGCGGGCCGAACTCCTTCACCCGGCAGTTCCAGAGCGTTTCCGGCATGCCGAGATCGCGCCACTCCGCGCGCTCGATCTCTTCGACACAGCAGGCTGCCACAACGGCGTTGCCGGCGGGGATGACGCAGTGGATGCAGCCGAAATCCCTGCAGGCATTGGCGGTGTTCTCCTTCATGCCGCCCTTGCCGACGATGACGCGCACGCCGGTGGTCTTCACGAATTCATACTCGAACTTCTCCATGCGCATGGAGGTCGTCGGGCCGACGGAGACCATCTCAAATTTATCGTTCTCCAGCGGGCGGATGATCGGCCCGGCGTGGAGGATGGCATTGTCGCGCACATCCACGGGGATCTCGCGGCCCTCCTCCACGACGCGGCGGTGCGCCACATCACGGCAGGTGGTCAGGCTTCCGCTGAGATAGATGATATCGCCGATGTGAATGTCCTTCAAGTCCTCGGCGGAGATTGGCGTCACGAGGATTTTCTTTCCGTCCTGATAGGTTACCATGTCAGTCGCCTCCTTTTCAGAGCTCGCAGCCCGTGTGGGTGGTGATGGTGTAGTTGAGATCCTTGTCGAAGATGATGTGCCCGCGGCGGTGCCCCCAGCAGCCCACGTCCACCGCCACACCGATGGCCGAGGGGTGGCGCGCCGTGTTCTCGATGTGCACGCCCATGACGGTGTACTTGCCGCCCATGCCCTGCGGACCGATGCCGATGGCGTTGATGCCGTCCTCCAGGAGTTTTTCCATCTTGGCGGCGCGCTCATTCTCGCTGTGGGAGCCGATGGGCCGCATGAGCGCCTTCTTTGACAGCAGCGCCGCGGTTTCCACCGAGGTGGCGACGCCCACGCCCACAAGCAGCGGCGGGCAGGCATTGAGGCCGTAGCTCGTCATGCGGTCGAGCACGAACTTCGTCACGCCCTCATAGCCCTCGCCGGGCATGAGCACCGTGGCGTTGCCGGGCAGCGTGCAGCCGCCGCCGGCCATGTAGGTGTAGATCTCGCAGCCGTCCCAGTTGGGAACGATGTCCCACCAGACGGTCGGGGTGCCCTTGCCGACGTTCTTGCCGGTGTTGTATTCATCAAAGGTCTCCACGCTGTTGTGGCGCAGCGGCGTGGAGAAGGTCGCCTGCACGACGGCGTCCTTCAGCAGCCCCTCCAGCTCGTTGATGAGCGGGAAGCCGGTGCCGCACTTGACCCAGAACTGCAGCACGCCGGTGTCCTGGCAGGACGGGCGGTCGAGCTTCACAGCCAGCTCCTGGTTGCGGAACATCGTGTCATAGATGACCTTCGCCAGCGGGCTGTCCTCCTTCTCGCGCAGCTCCTCGAGCTTTGCGATCACGTCGTCCGGCAGCTTCTTTCCGGTGAAGCCGACGAACTTTGCCATCATATCGGTCATTTTCTGAACTTGTTCTTCTTTCGTCATAAAAAGATCCTCCTTATCGAATCAGATCAGGGATAAAAGGGGAAGGCGATCGGCAGGATGATCATGCTCACGATGAGCGCGATCACGATCAGCGGCAGACCCGATTTCACATAGTCCATGAATTTGTAGTTGCCGGCGCCGACGACCATGGTGTTGGCGGGCATGCCGATGGGCGTGGCGTAGGCGCAGGAGCCGCCGATGACGCAGGCCATCAGCACGGCGCGGGGATCGGCGCCCATGCCCTGCGCGATGGACAGGCAGATGGGAGCCATGAGCGCGGTGGTGGCGGTGTTGGACATGAAGTTTGTCATGACGCAGCAGAGCACGAGCACCACGAACGTGAGCAGCAGCGGAGAGGGGTTCGCGCCCAGCGCGCCGACGACCTTGTTCGCGATCATCTCACCGGCGCCGGAGCTCTGCAGGGCAGACGCCAGAGAGAGCGTTCCGCCGAAGAGGAAGATGGTTTTGAGGTCGATGCTCTTGAGCGCTTCCTTCTCGGAGATGACGCCCGTGAGGATCAGCAAAATTGTGCCGATGCAGCCGGAGACCGCGAGCTTCACGCCGATCTTGTCCTCGAAGATCATGGCGAGGAGCGTCAGCACCAGAATGACGAGGGAGAGGATCTTTTTCCACTTCGGCACGGCGCTGAAATCGCGCTGTTCGTCGAAGACGGAGTCGCCGTCCGTGGTGTCGTGGCTCGGCAGGAGCTTAAAGCCGATGGTGGCGAAGAACAGGATGCCCACCGCGAGGATCGGCAGACCCACGATCGCATACTCGAAGAAACCGAATTTCAGCCCGATCTGCTCCAGGGTGCTCTGGGCGATCATGTTGCCCGGCGCGCCGATGAGCGAGAGATTGCCGCCCATGGCCGCGGCGAACACCAGCGGCATCAGGAGCCGCGAGCGCTTGAAGCCGCTTTTTGATGCGATGCCGATGACGACCGGGATCAGCACAGCCGCGGTGCCGGTGTTGCTGAGCACGCCGCTCATCAGACCGACGATGACCATGATCGCGACGATCAGACCGCGCTCGGTCTTGGCAAACTTCGTGACGACGCCGCCGATCTCGTTGGCCATGCCGGTTTCAAACAGCGCGCCGCCGACGATGAACATCGCGACAAAGAGAATGACGTTGCTGTCGATGAAGCCGGAAAACGCGGTTTTCACGTCCAGCACACCCGTCACGCACAGTCCGACGCAGACGATCATGCTGGTCAGCCCCAGCGGGATCTTTTCCGTCACGAACATGATGATGGCAAACAGCAAAAACAGCAGGGTGATCGTTGCCGCACTCATACATACGCCTCCATTTCATTTCAGAGTGGTTCCGATTTGCAGCGCGAGCGTCTCGCGCCTGCCTTTCTGACTCCATTGTAATGCGCCGACTGTTATTTGTCGATTTAATGAAACTCATGCGGCAATAAAAATAATTTATGATAATGCTTGCTTTTTTCCCTCCGATCCGGGATAATGAGATCGGAGGGGATTCGTATGACACTCAATCAGCTTCGCTATTTCTGCACGGCCGTCCGCTGCCACAGCATCACGCAGGCGGCAAAGCTGCTGTTTGTGACACAGCCGGCAGTCTCCATCGCCATTCGGGATCTGGAGAAGGAGTTTTCCATCACGCTCTTTTCTTACACAAAGAACCGTTTGGAGCTCACCAAAGAGGGCGAGGCGTTTTATGAGCAGGCGGTGCGCCTGCTGGAGATGAGCGATGAGATGCAGGCGCAGTTTCACGATTCGAGCCGCTACCGTCCCGTCGTGCGCCTCGGCATTCCGCCAGTGTTGAGCGCGGTCTATTTCCCGGAGCTGATGGACGCCTTCCATCAGGAGCACCCGGAGATTTATCTGGAGCTCACGGAATACGGCTCGGTGCGCGCCTGCCAGATGGTGCAGGACGAGCAGCTGGACGTGGGCCTGGTGAACATGGAGCAGTACAGCGTGGACAAGTTTTCCAACCTCGTGCTCACGGACGACCGTCTGCTGTTCTGCGTCTCCGAAGATCATCCGCTCTCGTCGGAGCAGCAGCTTGATCTGAGAAAGCTGGACGGACAGCCGATCATTCTTTTCAACCGCGACAGTGTGCAGAGTCAGCTTCTGATGCAGCACTTCCACGCGCTGGGCGTGGAGCCGCGCATCATCATGCACTCCAGCCAGATCACGACCACACTGAAGTTCGTCCGTCAGGGCAAGTGCGGCTGCTTTTTCTTCTCTTCGCTATTGCCCTTTGTGCCGGAGATTCGCGGCATCCCGGTCACGCCGGAGATTCCGGCGAAAATCGGTCTGGTGTGGAAAAAGGGAAAATACATTTCCACCTCCACCCGCGCGTTCATCCGCTTCTGCGAGCGGTTTTACAGCTCATCAGACCTCGCCGGAGGCCATTGAGCGAAAAGAAATGAAAGAAGCACGGAAGACAGACTGTCATCAGAGTCGATCTTCCGTGCTTTTCATATATTAGCAGAGGGATGAAACCAGACCGATTAGTTGTATTTGAGGTCGTTGGGCTACAATTGGCAAAGGTACCCCGATGCGCATTCTGCTTCTGTATGATTGGAAGCGCATATGCCCAATAACGCTTTCTGATTTCATACCGGCTATAGTTTATAGTTGTGATTCAATTACAGGCGCTCAGCCACACGGCCGGGCGCCTGAACTGTATTGCAAAGAAAACTTTGCAAATAGTGTTGACAAGTAAACTTGGCATGCGTATAATACAACTGTGCCAAGTTTACTTGTCAATCCGCAGGGAGGTGCTAAGATGACCAGAGAAGAAATACTGGAAAAAAGCCAGCAGGAAAATCAAGGGCAGGACATCGCCAATTTAGAGGTGTCGAAAAATGGCATGCGGATCGGATGGCTCGTAGTCATATGTTTGTTAGCAATTGTGACTGTAGTTGATGCACTGGTATTTGATAGGATGAACAGTGAAGTGTTCTTTGCAGTCACTGCTGCGACATCGATTATCTTTTTCTACAAATATATGAAACTGCGCAAGAGGCATGAGCTCCTCGTTGCAATCATTGACGCGATTGCAGCTGTAATTTTCCTTATTACGTGGATTCTTCAGCTCGTCGGATAACGAGGTGCCATATGGACGAGAAACTGATACTGAAAAACAGACTTAAGGAAATCCGTTCAGAGAGAGGACTTTCGCAGGCACAACTAGCTGAGATGGTTGGTGTGTCTCGAAATACAATCAGTTCTATTGAAACCGGGCAATTTAATCCAACAGCAAAACTTGCGCTTGTCCTCTGCATTGCATTGGAAAAGAAATTTGAAGAAATCTTTTACTTCTGACTAAAGAAACGAATAAAGATGCAGTAGTCGGTCACCCCACGTTTGACTACGATTTGACTACTACAGAAGGCCAAGATATGCCACGATATGCAAAGATACTGCAAAAACTGTAGTGGAGTAATAACTGCATCGACGTTACGAAACGCTTCAAAACGCTTCAAATCATCGCATTTCATCCGGAGGGAAGTCCATGACCAGGATTTTATTCATTTGTCACGGCAATATCTGCCGCTCTCGAAAGCCCCTTTGATTTCAATGACTTGCGGACACGCGCAACTCCCATTTACACCATTTTTACACCATTTTCGCTCAACTCCCCTAACATTCACGCCTGATATGAGCTCAAAAAAGCGGTGAATATCAACCGCGCTATTATGCGTTTCTTTGAATACTATCTCCTTTCGGTGATAGTACTGACATTCGCACATTCGACAGCAACGCCCTCCTTCGTTATGATGAAACCATCAAACGAATAGGAGGGCTTTTTTCATGCGATACAAAATCAAAATCAACGACGATGAGCGGCAGCTGATCGTCAAGGCGATGTACGATTGGCGCAACGAGCT
>JAZQDI010000155.1:0-13763 GCA_045546715.1 Oscillospiraceae bacterium
TGCAGGAGAAGGACTACGCCGGCGTGCAGAAGAACAGCGAATTTGTCTACACCGTGGCGGACGACAGCGTTTTCAAGGGCCCCGTGCAGGCGCAGACGCTCTTGAACATCATGCGCGGCAACGAGAGCTTTGAGTATAACGGCTCCAACTACGACCTCGAGAAGGTCAATGACGATCTCTACATCGTGACGGTCGGCGGAAAGTACGTCGGTCTCGCGAGCAGACAGACCATCAGCGCCTCCGGCGAAGCGCAGAGCTTCTCTGCCGACTTCACGCGCGCCGCGCTGCTCGCGCAGGCGAACGAGGAGGACGAATTCACCGCCGACGGCAAGACCTACAAGCTTGACAAGGACGGCGGCATCACCGAGGGCGGCAAGGAGATCGCCTTCGTGAGCGAGTATTCCATCCGTCCGCTCATGGGCGACGTGTTCCTCGACCGCGACTTCAAAATGCAGCTGATCGACGCGGTGGAAGCCAAGGACGAGTCCTTTGTCTACACGGACAAGGACGGCGAGACGTATGAGTATATCCTCTCCTTCGACGCGACCAAGAACATGTGGAACGTCAAGCAGGAGAAGGAAACCCGCGTCTTTGACTCCTACTCCTTCCCCACCAAGGAGCACTGGCTCGGCACCGACCGCAACGGCATGGACATGCTGACGCGTCTGATGTACGGCGGCCGCGTCTCCCTGATCATCGGCTTCATCGTCGTCATCATCGAGACCGTGCTCGGCGTCATCATGGGAGGCATCTCCGGCTACTTCGGCGGCTGGGTGGACAACCTCATCATGCGTATCGTTGATATTCTCTACTGCATCCCGTCCATGCCGATCATCATCATATTGGGCGCGGCCATGGACGCGGCAAACGTCGACCCGAAAATCCGAATGCTCTACCTGATGCTCATTCTTGGCATCCTCGGCTGGCCGAGCATCGCGCGTCTCGTGCGCGGCCAGATCCTGTCTCTGCGCGAGCAGGAGTTCATGACGGCGACGGAGTCCTGCGGCATCAGCGTGCCGAAGCGCATCTTCAAGCACCTGTTGCCGAACGTCATTCCGCAGCTGATCGTCGTGATGACGATGGGTCTCGGCTCCACGATCATCACGGAGGCGACGCTCTCCTTCCTCGGTCTCGGCGTGCGCTTCCCGTTCGCCTCCTGGGGCAACATCATCAACGACGTCAACGACACCTTCGTGCTCACCAACTACTGGTTCATCTGGATCCCGGCGGGCGTTCTGCTGCTGATCACCGTGCTCGCGTTCAACATCGTGGGCGACGGTCTGCGCGACGCCTTCGACCCGAAGATGAAGCGTTAAAGGAGGAGGCAGAAGCATGGCTAAAAAGAAAAACGACGGCTATCTTTCCGCCAAGGAATCCAGACGGATCAGCAAGGAAAACCGAAAGATTACCGCAGAATATGAAAAGCGCTATAAGCGCAAGAACGTGCCGGAGAGCGAATATCTCACCAAGATGAAAAATCCGGCAAACGCGCTCGAGATTGACAATCTCCGCACCTACTTCTTCACCGACATCGGCACGAGCAAGGCCGTGGACGGCGTCTCCTTCGAGGTGCCGCAGGGCAAGACGGTCGGCGTCGTGGGCGAATCCGGCTGCGGCAAGAGCGTGACCAGTCTCAGCATCATGCAGCTGCTGCAGCGGCCCGTGGGTCAGATCGTGGACGGCGCGATCCGCCTGAATCTGGGCGACAAGGCCTATGACATCACAAAGACCCCGCTCTCCGTCATGCAGACGCTGCGCGGCAACTTCATGTCCATGATCTTCCAGGAGCCGATGACGAGTCTCAACCCCGTCTTCCGCATCGGCGACCAGATCGAAGAGGTGCTCATGCTGCACCGCGCCGGACAGAATGAGAAGGAAATCAAGGACCGCACGATCGAGCTGCTGCAGATGGTCGGCATCGCAAACGCCGAGGGCGTTTATAAAATGTTCCCCCACGAGCTCTCCGGCGGTATGCGCCAGCGCGTCATGATCGCGATGGCCCTCGCCTGCGACCCGAAGCTCATCATTGCCGACGAGCCGACGACCGCGCTGGACGTGACGATTCAGGCGCAGATCCTCGATCTGCTGCGCAATCTGAAGGACCGCATCAACTCCTCCATCATGCTCATCACGCACGACCTCGGCGTCATCGCCGAGATGGCGGACTACGTCGTCGTCATGTACGCCGGCCGCGTGGTGGAAAAGGGCACGGCGCAGGAGATCTTTGAGCACCCCTCCCACCCCTACACCATCGGCCTCATGGCCTCCAAGCCCGTCGTGGGCAAGCACGTGGAGAAGCTCTATTCCATCCCCGGCAAGGTGCCGAACCCGATCAACATGCCGGACTACTGCTATTTCAAGGACCGCTGCGAGATGTGCGTGGACAAGTGCAGCGGCGACTATCCCTGCGAGGTCGCCCTCTCCCCCACCCACTTTGTCAGCTGCTGGCGCTATGCGGACGGAAAGGAGCGTGAGGCTTAAATGGCAGAGAAAATCATCAATGACTTCACTCCCATCGAGCCCGATCCGCAGTACATTCTGCAGGTCAACGCGCTGAAGAAATACTTCCCCATCAAGGGCGGCTTCTTCGGCAACACCACGGGCTATGTCAAGGCCGTGGACGGCGTCACCTTCAACATCAAGCGCGGCACGACGATGGGTCTCGTGGGCGAATCCGGCTGCGGCAAGACCACGACCGGACGCACCATCCTGCGTCTCTCCGGCGAGAAGACCGGCGGTCAGGTGCTCTTTGAGGGCAAGGAGGTCTATGACCTCAACAGCCGTGAGATGCACGATCTGCGCACGAAGATGCAGATCATCTTCCAGGACCCCTTCTCCTCCCTGAGCCCGAGAATGCCCGTCGGCGAGATCATCGGCGAGGCCGTGCGCGAGCACAAGCTCGTGCCGAAAAACGAGTATAATGACTATATTGACCGGATCATGGACAGCTGCGGACTGCAGTCCTTCCACAAGGACCGCTATCCCCACGAGTTCTCCGGCGGTCAGCGGCAGCGCATCTGCATCGCCCGCGCCCTCGCGCTCAACCCCGAGTTCGTCGTCTGCGACGAGCCGGTTTCCGCGCTGGACGTGTCCATTCAGGCGCAGATCATCAACCTGCTCAACGACCTGCAGAATGAGTTTAAGCTGACCTATCTCTTCATCAGCCACGACCTCTCCGTCGTGGAGCACATCTCCGACACCGTGGGCGTCATGTATCTCGGCCATCTGGTGGAATACGGCGAGACGAAGGACATCTTCGACAATCCCCTCCACCCCTACACCGAGGCGCTCTTCTCCGCCATCCCGGTGCCGGATCCGACGGCGAAGATGAACCGCATCGTGCTCGAGGGCTCCATCCCCTCCCCGGCGAATCCGCCGAAGGGCTGCCCGTTCCACACCCGCTGCAAGCGCTGCATGGCGCAGTGCAAGGAGGTCAAGCCCGAGCAGAAGGAAATCGAGCCCGGACATTACGTTGTATGCCATTTATACGATTAACAGAGTTAATCGTATAAATGGATAGGATTGCACTCCGAAAGGAGCTTTTGGCTGCAAGCTGAGCTTGCGATAGAAAAGCTCCTTTCTCCGCGAGAAGTATTTTGCGCGCCCAAACGAAGTGTGGGCGGCAAAATGATTGGATTCCTTCGCGGCATCCAAGCCGCGAACTCTGCGAGGCGATTCCATGAAATCGAATAAACAATATGGCGACGATGACGGTCGGACGATCGTCGACATGTCGGACGTCGACCCGATGCCGATGCTCCTGCCGAGATTTCGGCGCAAAGAAAAGGCGCAGAGCGAAATGAGTAAGGAAGACCGCAGAGCCGTGCTGCTCGGCAGCATCGGCGCGGTGCTTCTCATCGGCGCCGTGTTCGTCGCCGCGGCGGCGATCGTGATCTGGGTCATGACGCTCGTCTGGCATTAAAAAAGAGACACCCCGAAGTGCGTAAATCACTTCGGGGTGTTTTGATATTGGATCATGTTGGCGGCGCGATGTGGGCATCGTGCCTTGTAGGGGCGACCTGCGGTCGCCCGCCGACATCGGAAGTCATCCCACATGCGGGCGACCGAAGGTCGCCCCTACAAATGGTGCAACAAGCATCTGTGGGAGGGGCAAGCCCCGCCCCCTACGGCGTCTCTTCCGCTTCCGTCAAAGATTCCGCTTCCGCCTGCGCCTGCTCCACGGCGCGGCGGGTTTTCTCAATCTCGTCATAAAAGCCCGTGAGCGCGGCGAAGGGCGCGAACTGCGCCGCGCGGTCGCGCACCGGCATGGGCGGATGATCCGGAAACGTGGGGCGCGGCAGATCGATCAGATCGGAGTAGTCTTCGTCTTTCATTTCCGCAGATACGCCTTCGAGTCCGTGAGCACGCGGTCGGCGAAGTCGAGCACGAGGCGTCCGTACCGCTGCGGGTCCACCAGATAGCTGATGCCGTGGTTCGCGCCGGGGAAAGTGTGCAGCTCCGTCATTTCCGGATTCGCTTCGTGCAGTTCCCGGCTCATGCTGCAGGGGACAAAGGTATCGTTCTCGCCGTGGATCAGGAGGATGGGCTTTTTCGTCTCGCGCACAGCCTTGAGCGCGCTCGCGCCGCCGAGCTGAAAATGCCCGAACAGCCGCGCCGACACCGGCGCAACCAGCCCCGTGACAAAGCCGGGGATGTGAATGTCCTCCCCCACCTTGCGGATGATGGCCTTCGGCTCGGTAAAGGGGCAGTCCGCGACGACGCCCTTGATGCAGTCCGGCAGCGGCAGCGCCGTACTCATGAGCACGGTCGCCGCGCCCATGGAGACGCCGAAGAGAATCATCTCCGCGTCTTCAAAGCGATAGTGGAAGTGCTGCACCCATGCGATGCAGTCCAGCCGCTCATTCACGCCGAAGGAGATCGTGTGCCCCTCGCTGCCGCAGTGCGCCCGCTCCTCGATGAGCAGGAGGTTGAAGCCCGCCTTGGCGAGCACTCGGCTGCCGCCGGAGAAGTCCCGCGTGGGCGTGCCGCGATAGCCGTGAAAGCACAGCGCGATCGGCGCGCCGTCGCGCTGATGGTAATACCGCCCGCGCAGGCGCAGCCCGTCATGCGACGTGATGAACACCGGCTCATAGGGCACCGCGTTGAGCGCATCAATCATGCGGTGCACATCGTCCGCCATGGGCTCCATCTCCGGAGACAGGGGCAGCGTATGGTCGTCATTCTGCGAGGCATTGGGCGAGTAGAAGGCAAAGCGATAGGCCCAGTAGGCGCCGGCCAGAAAGAGCAGCACGAGCACTGCAAGGACAATGAGGAAAATGGTCATGGAATGGCCTCCTTCCGGTCATTTCTGAGTGTAAGACGGAATTTCAGCACGGGTGTTCCCGCACGCGCTGACCGGTCAGATTCGCGTGGGGAGCGCGAGGGGATGGGATTCCCCTCGCCAATTCAGATCCTTCTCAGACGCCAATTGGCGTCTGAGTTGTCTTACAGTCGCCAAAGCGACTGTAAGACGAAACAACAGCCGCGGGGGTTCCCGCGGCTGTAATTCTTATTCTTCCGGCGTGAAGCGATCCGCGGGATCGGTCGCGGCTTCCGTCTCGGCCGGAGCCTCTGCCGGGGTCTCGCTCTGGGCAGGCGCCTCGGCAGCGGGCGCCTCGGCGGGCTCATCCATGCGGCGGATGACCTTTGCGGGCGGCTCAATGTCCGGGTCCGGGTGGACCGGCGGCTCGCCGTGCTCGCAGAAGTAGGCAAAGTCCTCGCCGTCGAGCGTCTCATGCACGAGCAGGTATTCCGCCACGGCGGTGAGCAGCTCCGCGTGCTCCTTGAGGATGGACTCGCATCTGGCGTACGCCTCGTCGAAAATGCGCTTGACCTCGGAGTCGATGGTCGCGGCAGTCTGCTCGGAATAGCTCTTCGTGGTGCCGAAATCGCGGCCGATGAAGAGGCTGTGGCTGGAATCGTCAAAGCTGATGGGGCCGAGCTTCTCGCTCATGCCGTATTTCATGACCATGTCGCGGGCAATTCTCGTCGCCTGCTGGATATCGCCGGACGCACCGGTGGAGATATCGTCCAGGAACAGCTGCTCTGCGATGCGGCCGCCAAGGGACATGACAATGTTGTCAAACATCTCGCCGCGGGAGGTGAAGTCCTCGGCGTCCTCCTTGGAGCGGTACCAGGTGAAGCCGCCGGCCTGGCCGCGCGGGATGATCGTGATATAGTGCACGGGATCGGCGTTCGGCAGATACTTCGCGGCGATCGCGTGGCCGGATTCGTGATATGCCGTGAGCTTTCTCGCGCGCTCAGAGACGACGCGGCTCTTCTTCTCCGGGCCCATGACGACCTTGAGAATGGCCTCGTCAATATCCTCCTGCATGATGAAGCGCCGGTTGTGGCGCACGGCGAGAATCGCAGCCTCGTTGAGCAGGTTTTCCAGATCCGCGCCGGCGAAGCCCGCCGTGCCGCGGGCGATGCTCTTGAGATCCACATCGTCGCCGAGGCTCTTGCCGCGGGCATGCACCTTGAGAATTTCCTCGCGGCCCTTGACGTCGGGCAGACCCATATACACCCGGCGGTCGAAACGACCGGGGCGCAGCAGCGCGTTATCGAGAATGCCCGCGCGGTTCGTCGCCGCCATGACGATGACGCCCGCATTGTCGGCAAAGCCGTCCATCTCGACGAGCAGCTGGTTGAGCGTCTGCTCGCGCTCGTCGTGGCCGCCGCCGAGACCGCTGCCGCGCTGGCGGCCGACCGCGTCAATCTCATCGATGAAGATGACGGCGGGGGCGACCTTCTTCGCCTCGTCAAACAGGTCGCGGACACGGCTCGCGCCGACGCCGACATAGTGCTCCACGAAGTCGGAGCCGGAAATGCTCAGAAACTGGACGCCTGCCTCGCCCGCCACGGCCTTGGCCATGAGGGTTTTGCCGGTGCCCGGAGGGCCGACGAGCAGCACGCCCTTGGGGATGCGCGCGCCCATCTCGGCATAGTGCTTGGGACGCTTGAGGAAGTCCACGATCTCGCGCAGCTCTTCCTTTTCCTCGTCCGCACCGGCGACGTCGGCAAAGGTTTTCTTCTTGGCGTTCTCGTCCGGCTGACGCGTGCGCGCCTTGCCGAAGCGGCCGACGCCCGGAGCGCCGCCTCCGCCCATGCGGTTCATCATGAGATACCACACGACGAGCAGCGCGCCCATGACGATCATATACGGCAGGAAGCTGAGCCACCACGGGGCCGACCAGCCCTGCTTGTAGTCGTATTCCTTGAGCGTGCCGGCGTCCTTCTGCTGCTGGATCAGATCGCCCAGATCCTCCCGGAACCAGTTGGCGCTGGGAAGCGTCTGCTTGATCTCATCCTTGCCGGTCTCCTCGTCCTTCTCGCGGAGCTTGAGCGTGAGCTCGTTGCCCTCGAGCGTGAAGGACTCGACCTTCTCCTGCTCGAAGAGCTCCTCGATCTCGGAGTAGGTGTAGGTCTTGGTCTCCTCCGGCGTCGCCAGATAGAAAATCAGAGCGACGATGATCACGCCGATGAGCAGGTAAAAGCCTGTGTCACGGGCGCGATTGCGGTTGTTGTTTGGTTTCAAATTGCTTCACATCCAATACTGTACAACGCTGGGAAAAGCGTATTATTTACAAAATCAAGCGTATACCGACTCCTTGAGCACGCCGATATACGGCAGATTGCGGTAGCGCTCATCATAGTCCAGACCGTAGCCGACGACGAAAGCGTCCGGAATCTCAAACCCGGCATAGCGGGCATAGACCGGCGCCTTGCGGCGGGCGGGCTTGTCCATAAGCGTCGCAATGGTGATGGTGGCGGGCTTGCGCACGGAGAGATACTCCGTGAGATAGTGCAGCGTCACGCCGCTGTCGAGAATGTCCTCCACCAGAATGATGTCCTTGCCCTCAATGTCCTGATTCAGGTCCTTCACGATTTTCACCGCGCCGGTGGTCTTCGTGCCGCTGCCGTAGGACGAGACAGCCATGAAATCGATCGAGCAGGGCAGATTCACATGGCGCATCAGATCCGCCATGAAGACAAAGCAACCCTTCAGAACGCCGACGAAGAGCGGACTCTTGCCGGCAAAGTCGCGGGTAATGTCAGCGCCGATCTCTCTCACGCGCTGCTCCAGCTGCTCCTGAGAGAGCAGAATTTCGGATACATCGGGGTGGATGGTCATCATTTCATCTCTTCTTTCTCTGGTTTCTCCAAAATCACGGTCAGCACCGTGTCGCCCTCCTGCGGCTCCAGCCGCTCGGAGAGAAAGCCCAGCGCGGCGGCCGCGCCGATATCGTCCCGAATGACCGGGACCGTGCCGCGCTCGGAGGCGGGCACCCCCGCTTCCGCAAACAGATCGCTCAGCCGCTTGGTGCAGCCCCGGGCGGACAGGCGCAGCGCGTCCCCCGGCTTTCGAGCCGTAAGCATCAGTTTACCACGAATCTCTGTACTTTTAAAGCGGTAAACGGTTAACGAATCGTAAATTTCATCCGGCTGTTTTCTATCCGTCACAATGACGCGAAGTCCGTGCGCCGGAAGTGTGAGATCGAGGCCCGGACGAAGCTCCAGCTCCGGCAGCGGCGGAAGGTCTGCCGCGCGAAACAGTCTCCCCTGCTCGCGCCGCGCGCGCACGCCGGGCAGATCCAGCAGCGACGGGCCGTCCCCGAAGCAGAAATCATGCAGCGCCTGCACATGGCGCTGCGAGAGCGCATCGCCGAAGAGCGCGCGAAACACCCGCGCGCGCACCGGGCGCGCAAGCGCCCGCAGATCCGAGAGCGCGGCGCCGGGACCGCGCTGCGATGAGAGCACCGCATCCGCGAGAGACTGCAGATATTCCTCGTCCTCCCGCGCGGACGCCGCCGCCTCGGCGGCATGGCGCACTGCCTGCGCGTTCACGCTCTTAAGCGCCGGAATCGCCTCATGGCGCAGGCGGGTTCGGGCATAATCATCGGCTGCGTTGGTGCTGTCCTCCACATGGGGGAGCTTATGCTTTTCCAGATACGCCGCAATCTCCGCGCGGGGCGTGTCCAGCAGCGGACGCAGCAAGCAGCCGCGACGGGGCGGAATGCCCGCGAGCCCGCGCAGCCCGGCGCCCCGGGCGAGGTTTAAGAGCACGGTCTCCGCCTGATCGTCGGCAGTGTGCGCCGTCAGAATCCAGGCGCAGTGCTCCGTCTCGGCGGTCTGCTCCAGAAAGGCATAGCGCGCCGCTCTCGCGGCGGCCTCCGACCGGGCGGAGCCGTCTCCCCTGCCGATCACGCAGGGAATGCGCCACTGCTCGCAGAGCGCGCGCACAAAGCGCTCGTCCCGATCGGACTCCTCGGCGCGCAGACCGTGGTTATAGTGCGCCGCGCAGAGCGAAAAGCCCCGCTCAGGCGCAAGCGAGCACAGCTGATGGAGCAGACAGACGCTGTCCATCCCACCGGAGACGGCGCAGAGCACCCGGTCCCCGGGACGGATGAGATCAATAATCGTCGTCATCGTAACGCTTCTCGACTGAGACAAAGGTGGTATATTCCGGCATCCACATGAGATCCACGGTACGGGTCTCGCCGTGGCGGTTTTTCAGCACGATGGCCTCCGCCGCGTTGGGGTTTTCCGCCTCCTTGTTATAATACCCGTCTCGATACAGCGCGATGACAATGTCGGCGTCCTGCTCGATTGAGCCGGACTCACGCAGATCCGAGAGCATGGGGCGCTTGTTCGTGCGGCCCTCGTTGGCGCGGTTGAGCTGGCTGAGGCAGATGACCGGCACATTCAGCTCCTTGGCCATGATCTTGAGCATGCGGCTCATGTCGCTCACAGCCTGCGTGCGGCTCTCGGCGGCGTAGCTGTGGCCGCTGCCGGAGGACTGCATGAGCTGCAGATAGTCAATGACCACGAGCCCCAGATTGCCGAGACGGCGGCACTGGGCATTCATGTCCGCGACCGAGAGCGTGGAATTGTCGTCCACGCGGATGTCCGTCTTGTTGAGCTGGGCGGCGGCGGCCACGATGCGGTCCCACTCCGCCGGAGACAGGCGCCCGGTGGCGAGCTTTTTGCCGTCCACCATAGCGGCGGAGGACAGCAGACGCTGCACCAGCTCCTCCCGGCTCATCTCGAGCGAGAAGACGGCCACAGTCTGCCCCGAGTGCTCGCCCACATAGCGCGCGAGATTGAGCGCAAGACTCGTCTTGCCCTGACCGGGACGGGCGGCAATGAGAATCAGCTCGCCCTTTTTCAGACCGAGGATGGTATTGTCCAGATCCGGCAGACCGGTGTTGAGTCCGGGGATGCCGGAGCCGTTGACCGCAGCGTCCGACAGCGCGGTATAAACCCGCTGAATGATCATGGAAATCGGCTGCAGACCACCCACGTTGCGGCCCTGCCGCAGGGAGTAGATCTTGCGCTCGGCCGCCTCCAGCGCGGCGTCCGCCTCGCCGGTGCCGTCCGACACGAGGGCGCTGATCTCGTCCGCCGCCTTCTGCAGGTTTCGCAGCAGCGCCTGATCGCGGACGATGGCGGCGTATTTGAGCACGTTCGCCGCCGTAGGCGTGAGACTCATGACCTCGCGGATATACTCCTGCGTGGTGTTTTCCCGAAACACGCCGCGGACCTTCATCTGGTCCATGACCGTGACGGGGTCCACCTCCTGACCGAAGGAGAACATGGCGAAGATGGTCTCGAAAATCTCCCGGTTGGTCTGGATATAAAATTCTTCTGCCCGAACCTTGTTGATCACGTCCGGGATGCAGGAGGAATCAATCAGCATGGAGCCGATGATCGCCTGCTCCGCCGGGGCGGAATGCGGGGCCTGACGGCCGAGTAGCTCTTCCATAAAAGGTGACTCCTTCGAGAGTGGAGAGTGGAGAGTGGAGAGTGGAGAGTGGAGAGATTAACCCTCTACCACCAGCACGTGGATCGTGCCGCTGATCTCATAGCCGAGCTTTGCCTTCACATCAAAGGCTCCGAAGCTCTTGATGGGCTCCGCCTGAACGATCTTCTTGCTGTCGATATCGAGATCGAACTGCTCCTTGAGCGCGTCGCTGATCTCCTTGGAGGTGATGGCGCCGAAGAGCTTGCCGCTGCCGCCGGCCTTGCCGACGACCTTGACCTGCACGGCGCCGAGCTTCTCGGCGGCCTCCTGCGCGGCGGCCTTCTCCTTGGCGATCTGGGCGGCCTTGGCCTTCTCCTTGAGCTTATAGGCGTTGAGATTGTCGTTCGTGGCCTCCATGGCGAGACCGCGGGGCAGCAGATAGTTGCGGGCATATCCGTCAGACACGGTCTTGAGCTCGCCCTTCTTGCCCTGTCCCTTTACGTCCTGCTGAAAAATGACTTTCATGATAGGTTCTCCTTTATGTGGAATTCATTATTCTTCGTATGCGTCGATGGCGGCCTTGAGCTTCGCGGCCGTCTCGGCGACGGTCATGCCCTTGCAGGCGGCAGCCGCCGCGGCGCGGTTTCCGCCGCCGCCCAGCGGCTCGAGCAGCAGCTGCACGTTCACCGGGCCGATGCTCCGCGCGGACATGAACGAGCCGTCCGCCGTCGGATAGACCACGACAGAGCACTCCACGCCCGCCACATTCAGCAGCTCATCCGCCGCCTGCGCCGCCACGATGCGGTCCTGCGGCGTGTCCTCGATGGCGAGGGCGATGCCGGGGGCGTAGATCTCCGCGCTCTGCAGGATGCGGCAGCGCGCCACGGTGTGGCTCAGATCGCTCTGCAGGAGCTTTTTCACCTCGGCGGTGTCCGCGCCGCTGCGGCGCAGGAAAGCCGCGGCGTCAAACGTGCGCTCGCCGGTGCGGATGTTGAAATGCTTCGTGTCGAGCATGATGCCGGAGAGCACCGCCTCCGCCTCGCAGCGCAGCAGATCGCTCTGCTCGGTGAGCTCTTCGAGCAGCTCCGCCACGAGCTCACACGTGGACGAGGCGTTCGGCTCGTGGAAGGCAAGCGTCGGATTTGTGATGTAATCCGCCGCGCGCCGGTGGTGGTCGATGACGGCCACGCGCGTGCAGCTTTCAAGCAGCGCCAGATCCTCCACCTGATTGGGGCGGTTGGTATCCACCACGATGAGAAGCGTGTGGCTGTCCGCCTTCAAAAGCGCGTCCTGCGGCGTGGTGAAGGCGTTTTCATACGCCGGCTCCTTCAGCATCCGCTCGAGCAGGGGCTTCGCCGCGGTGTGCTCGCGGTCAATGACGATCTGACAGGGCGTCTCGAGCTTGCGGGCGATGCACGTCACGCCGACGGCTGCGCCCAGCGCGTCGAGATCGGAGATCTTATGGCCCATGACATAGACGCGGGAGGAATCGGAGATGAGCTCGCCCAGAGCGTTCGCCATGACGCGGGACTTGACCTTCGAGCGGGTCTCAATCTCGCCGCCGCGCCCGCCGTAAAACTCGAAGTTCACGCGGTTTTTGATGACGGCCTGATCGCCGCCGCGGCTGAGCGCCATGTCCACGCCCAGAACGGCGAAGTTAAAGTCTTCCTCAAAGCTGGCGCCCTCGCGACCGATGCCCACGGAGAGCGAGGCGCGGATGCCGACAGAGTTGACAATGTTGTGCACACCCTGCAGCAGGGACTGGAATTTGTCCGCGCGCATCTCATCGAGATAGCGGTCCTCGAACACAAAGAGATAGCGGTCGTGGTCAAAGTGGCGGAAGAAGCCGTTTTTCCCGTCGCACCACTGGATGAGCTGATCTTCAATCGCGTCGCGCAGCTCGTTGCGCTTGCGGTCGGTGGTGCTGCGAAACAGCTCGTCATAGTTGTCAATGACGAAAAGGGCGATATTCGGCCGGGAGGAGAAATACTCCTGACGAATTTCCTCATAGTCCGTGACGTCAACCCAGTAGGTGACGGCCATGAGGACGTTCTCTTTTTCCTTGGGATGCACAAGGTTGCCGTGGATCTGATAACGCCGTCCTGCCAGCTCTACCAGATCGGGGCAGCGGCTGTGACCGTCCATGAGCCAGCGGCCGGAAAAGTCCGGCACCAGATCCGTGAGACGCACCTCCACAGACGGGCTGCGCGCGCCGCAGATTTCAAAAAAGGACTGGTTGGCCCAGATCAGCTGCGCATCTGTCGGGCGGAAGACCGCCATGGGCAGCGGGAAATTCTGCAGCGTGCTGTTTTTCGCCGTCTCGGTGCTGAAGGTCACGTTTTCAATGTAAGACCGCAGCGCCTTGCGCTGGGAGCGGCGCATGATCATGGAATAGATCACGAGCGCCACGATGATCCCGAGCTCCGCGCCGGAGAGCCAGTAGCTGTCGGTGAAGATAAACGTAACCACCGCAAAGAGGATCAGAAAGATCAGAAACAGCCGTGAGTTGGGCATGAGTGCCTGCGGCACCTTGGACACGGCAGAAGCAGAAGGCTCCTGCGATTTGTCCTTTTTCGCCATGACGGCTCCCTCCTTTACTGCGAAATAGCGCCAATATGGCATACTATCAGTAATAAAGCATTATACCAAATTGGAGGGAGAAATACAACTCTTTTTATATGGGTGAAGTGTGAAGTATAAACCAAATCGAAACCCAACAGGGTTTTGATTTGGAAAGGAAGACCGGGGGCGTGGATATGGAGGCGCCGGGCACAGGCGGCGCCTGCGTCCGGCGGTGGAATGGAACAAGCCCGGTCTGACGCCGCCTCGCAGAGTTCACGGCTCGTAAGCCGTGAATAAAATGAGATCAGTTTTGCGCCGGAACTTGATTCGGCACAAAACTACATCTCACGGAAAAAGGAATTCTTTTATCGCAAGCTGTGCCTGCAGCCGAGAATTCCTTTTGAAGTGCAGCCCAATCAAAATGAAAGGCCGCTCGTTCGAGCGAAGTCGGGGGCCA
>JAZQDI010000156.1:0-2285 GCA_045546715.1 Oscillospiraceae bacterium
AACGTGCGGTACATGAGCGTCATCCAGGTCGTCGAGACTGCGCCCACCGCAAATCCGGCGAGGCCGATTGCGAGCAGCGCGGTACGCCAGCCTGCGGAGATCCGTCCGGTCATACGAACGGCCAGATACAGCGCAAAAAACGCGCCTGTGCCTGCCGCTCCGGCATAGATCATTCCCTTCGGCATCCAGTTTTTATAGTTTGGCTTCATCCTGCCAGCTCCTTTCAGAATCCGTTAGTTAGTTGTCGCTAACCACATTCTATAACAATCTCCTGAAGTTTGCAAGCATTTTCATCGGTTAAACAGAATCCGCCCTGATCGTACGACCTCAGTTTTAATCATGTTACAAAGCATTGTAAAGGCACATAGGAAACACCCGGAATGGTTTTTGATACCTTTCCGGGTGTTTTCATACTTCTAATCTCATTCCTCCGAAGCATCGAAATCCGAACCCGTTGCCGATCGGCACCAGGTTCGGATTTCTTTTTTTACGAGCTCTGCGGCAGTGTCGCCACCTGCAGGATCATGTCCGTCAGCTCCTCGACCGACTCCTTGCAGCCGCTTACAAGCCATGCGTAATAGATGCTGCAGATCCCGCCGCCGAGGAAGTGATAGCGGTACAGATCCTTATGATCGTGCGCGCGGTAGGAGAGAATGCGATCAAACTCGCCGCGAACCAGATCGAATTTTCCTGCGCCGATCAGTAGCGAGCTCAGCTTCTTCTGATTCGCCAGATGCCGGAAGATCGCAATGAAATAATCCAGAACCTCGGCGTGGTCATACTTTTCTTTCATGTGGGCATCCCGCACAAATTCATCTGTGATACGATCCACGTGATATTGAAGGATCTGGTCCTTTGTCTCGAAATTCCGGTAAAACGCCATGCGCGAAACGCCGGCCGCATCCACGATCTGCTGAATCGTGATGCGGTCATAGTCCTCTGTCTCCATCAGATGCAGGAGCGCCTCTGCCATGCTTCGCTTGGAATACTCCGCCTTGTTCATGTTACATTTTTCTCCATTTTATAACGATTTCAACGAATTCGTTGATTCGGAATGATTTTTCCGATATTATAAACCCAAACGTTATAAATGTCACGTTTCTATTTCAGGAGGAAGAAAAATGAAGACAATGCGCAAAACAATCGCAGTGCTGCTGACGATCGCCATGGCGTTCAGTCTGTGCAGCGTGGTCTCGTTTGCCGCGACCGCCGAGGACGTCAGGCAATACGGGACCTACACCTCGCTCGGCGACAGTGCCGTCGCCGGCTACGGCCTTCCCGGCTGGGACGAAATGAAGCAGAAATATGCCAAATGGGGCGAACCTGCCGTGGACTTGGACGTGCGCGACACCATCGCGTATCTCAACAGTCTCCAGAGTGCAGAAAATGCCCTCGTGGAGGGAACGCCCGAGTATGAGGCAACGTTCGCTGTGCTCAAACAGCAGAAGCTCGAGGAGCTCGGCAACGATCTTGCGTCCCATTGGCACGCCACGGACTTCACCCGTCTGCATGAGGTCGAGGGCACCTACGCCTCCCTGATCGCCAAAGCGGTCGGTGCCTCGGAGGCTGAGGGCACCTTCCATCACTATGCGCAGTGCGCCTTCCGCACGGAAGAGCTTCTCATGGTGCTGGACAAGAACTACAAGGGCGACAGCAAAGAACTGGTCGACATTGCCGGCGGCATGTCCAACGGCTCCTTCAGCTATGAAAACCTGCTGGAGCTGCAGAGCAGCGAGCTTTATCCGGAGGCCATCCGCAATTCCAATCTGGTCACGATGTCCATCGGCGCAAACGACATTTATGTTCCGATTCTCGGCACGGTCATGGCCGATCTCGTAAAACTGATGGTGGAAGCTGCAGCGGCAGAGGGACAGTCGATCACTGAGGAGGAAGCCGTTGCGGACGCTGCGCAGGCGGTCGCCGAAAACGACACCGGGGCATTTGAGCAAGCCGCGGAATATGCCGATCAGGTAGAGCTCGGCCAAGCAACCGAGGCTGAGCAGGCCGAGGCGATGGACGCACTGAACGACGCCGGCGGCAGCACAGGCGACGTCGATGCCAACGACGAAGCCAGCGCAATGCAGGCGATTGCCGCGCTTATGGCGGTGATCTCGATGAAGGATCCGCTCTATCCCGCCAAGATCGCCAAGCTCGCTCTCCAGTGTGAGGTGAACTACCGCATCAATTATCCCAAGATTGTCAAGCGCATCTTCGAGATCAATCCGAATGTCACGCTGGTCGTTCCGTCTTACACCCTGAATTATGACGGCTTCGGCAATCTCGGC
>JAZQDI010000157.1:0-17517 GCA_045546715.1 Oscillospiraceae bacterium
AGGATGGTCTTTTTGCGGCCGACCCTGGAGGCCACGATGCCGACGGGCAGATAGCTCACGATGGCGGCAGCCTGCGCGATGATGAGCGTGAGGTTATAGTCCTTGTGCAGAATGTTTGAGGCGTAGACGGAGTATTTGCTCGTCACGGCGTTATAGCCCATGAACCAGAGCACAATGGACGCGAGAATGAACAGCAGCGAGCGCTTCTCCCCGGCGGAGAGGCCGCGGCTCGCGCCCGGCGTCTCGTCCGGCTCGTCCTCGTCGATGCCGAAGCGCTTGGAGTCGGCGTGCATTTCCTTCACCAGCTTCGGCTCCTTCACCGTGAGCATGAAGATGAGCAGGGCGAGCAGCATCACGCCGCCAATCACGCCGAAATACACCTTGTAGCTCATGAGCGCGTTTTTCACGCTGCTGGTGGCAAAGACCATACCCAGCGCGAGCACGAGGATGCCGCCGGCGCTGCCCATGAGGTTGATGACCGCGTTGGCCTTGGAGCGCAGCGGCTTGATCGTCACGTCCGGCATAAGCGCCACGGCGGGCGAGCGGAACGTCGCCATGGAGATGAGCGTGATGAGCAGCAGCGCAATGAAGAGAATGAGCGTCGAGGGATTATTGCGCGCGATCTGGTGCGCCACGGCCTGACGCGCAGGCGTGACATAGTTCGTATAGTCCGGGTTGGTGACGGTCTTCTCGTCGCCCTGAATCTGGCTCTGAATGGCAGAGAACTCCTCCTCGGTGAAGAGCTCCTCCAGCACAAAGGTCTCGCCGTCCGGCGTCTGGAGCGTCTGGTCATGCTCCAGCGCATAGATCTCCGAGAGCGCTGCGGGATCGTCAATCTTCGCCATGTCGCCGAGATTTTTCAGCTGCGCCGCGTCCACCAGAGACAGCGACAGGAACGCCGCCACGGCCACGATCGTGCCCCAGAGAATGAAGGGCGTGCGCCGGCCGCGCGGGCTCTTGCTCCTGTCGGAAATGGCGCCGAAGAGCGGCAGCATGAACAGCGCCAGCACGTTGTCAAGCGCCATGATCACGCCGGAGAGCGCCTGCGACATGCCGAACTTGTTCGTCAGAATGAGCGGGATCGTATTGTCATACGCCTGCCAGAAGGCACAGATCAGGAAGAACGCCAGCCCTACCAAAACTGTGCGCTTATAATTCAGTTTCATACCCTGCCTCCAAAAACGGAAAGTTGAGATTATTGTACCTTAATTCCCCGGAGAATGCAACCGGACACAGTCTTTCCGAAGAATTCATGCGGAAAGAAATTGACGCGGCGCGCCCGATGGTGCTAAATTATATAGGAAAAGCATTTAGAAACAGGTGAAGAAAATGAAACACAATCCGATCAAATGCGCGGCGCTGACGGTGCTCGCCGCGGCGGGTACAACCGCATTTCTCATCGCCCCTGCCCACGCCTCAACAGAGCGGCGCGCGCCCTTCATGGATCGAAACTACGCCCACCGCGGGCTGCACAAAAAGGACAAAACCGTGCCGGAGAATTCTCTCCCTGCCTTTCGCCGGGCAGTGAAGGCGGGCTACGGCGTGGAGCTGGACGTGCACATCACGGCGGACGATCAGCTCGTTGTCTTTCACGACGATACACTCGGTCGCATGGTCCCCGACGCGCCGGAGGGCCGGATCGAGACCTTTACGCTCGCAGAGCTCCAAAAAATGCGTCTCGCCAAGACCGAGGAGACAATCCCCTCGTTTGACGAGGTGCTCGAGGTGCTGGGCGGACGCGTTCCGCTGATTCTCGAGCTCAAGAGCGGGCCGAAAAACGATCTTCTCTGCATTCTCACAGCCAAGCGGCTCTCCAGCTACGACGGCCCCGTGTGCATTGAGAGCTTCGATCCCTTCATCCTCCGGTGGTTTAAAAAGCACGCCCCGGAGTATCTCCGCGGCCAGCTGGCACAGAAGCCGAAGGATTATAAGGAGGCGCTCACGGAGCCGCTCGCCATTCTGGTGGGCAACCTGCTCACGAACGTGTTCGCGCGGCCGCACTTCGTCTCCTACCGCATCGGGCCGAAACCTGTCACCGTTCGTCTGTGCGAGAGCATGGGCGCGATGAAGGCCGGCTGGACCAGCCGCAAGTGGGAGCACGAGAAGGATTACGATATGGTCATCTTTGAGCACTACAGACCGGGAGTGTGGTTCCAGGCCGAGATTTAAATCAAAAAGCTCTCGGCAGAGTTTGCCTCCGCAGAGGCAAAGTAATTTCAATCATTTTTGCCCTCGGCTCTGCCGGGGGCAAAAATACTTCTCACGGAAAAAGAAATTTTTCTATCGCAAGTTGCACCTTGCAGCCAAAAATTTCTTTTGAAGTGCATTCCTTCTCGTTTGAAAGCCCGCTTTCAAACGAACAACGAAAAAGGCTCGCCTTTCGGCGAGCCTTGATCGATGCGATAGTATGCAATCACACAGCGCGGGTGACCTTGCCGCTGCGCAGGCAGCGGGTGCAGGCGTAGACGTGCTTGGGGCTGCCGTCCACGATGGCCTTGACGCGCTTTACGTTGGGCTTCCAGGTGCGGTTGGAGCGTCTGTGAGAGTGGCTCACCTGAATACCAAAGGAAACACCCTTGTCGCAAAACTGACACTTTGCCATGGTGCTGAAGCACCTCCTTACTGATATGTCTGCAAAAAGCTTATATATCATAACAGAAGTTGTCACCAAATGCAAGAGATTTTCAAAATTTCTTTTCCGTCTGAGAATTCGGGCGGAAATCCCCTCTTTCAGCAGTTGCCAAACCGGGGGTTATTCGGTAAAATAAAGAGATGAACCCAAGCGGAATCACCGGGCGGCAGCCCGGGAAAGGAGCATGACACAATGACTTACTCCATCCCTCTGAAAACCGTCGTGGAGGAGCAGGGCCTGACCGTGCTGCGCGAGAGCGCGGACTACGCCAAAGAGGTTCTGACCACTGCGGATGTGAATCGCCCCGGCCTGCAGCTGGCTGGTTTTTACGATTACTTCGACCCGCAGCGCCTGCAGATCATCGGCGTTGTGGAGACCACCTATCTGAAAACGCTCTCCTATGAGGAGCGGCGCACCCGGTTTGAGGACTTCATGAGCCGTCCGATCAAGGGTCTGGTCGTCTGCCACGAAATGGACCCCTTCCCGGAGTGCATGGAAATGGCGGAAAAATATGACCGCAACGTGTTTCTCACGCGGGAGGATACCTCCCGGCTGATGGCGCGGCTGATCGAATCGGTCTCGGCGCACCTCGCCCCGCGCATCACGCGCCACGGCGTACTGGTGGAGGTCTTCGGCGAGGGCGTGCTCATCACGGGCGACTCCGGCGTGGGCAAGAGCGAGACGGCGCTCGAGCTCATCAAGCGCGGCCACCGTCTCGTGGCGGACGACGCGGTGGAAATCCGCCGCACCGACCGCACCACCCTCATCGGCTCTGCGCCGGAGATGATCCGGTATTATATGGAGCTGCGCGGCATCGGCGTGATCAACGCCCGGCAGATCTACGGCGTGGGCGCCGTGAAGCCGGACAGCCGCATTGACCTCGTCGTGAGCATGGAGCCCTGGGAGGAGGGCCGGGCGTATGACCGGCTCGGTCTCGGCACGGACTACTATGAGATTCTGGGCGTGAAGGTGCCCATGGTGACGATTCCCGTCCGTCCCGGCAGAAATCTCGCCGTGATTCTGGAGCTCGCCGCGATGAACAACCGCCAGAAGAACATGGGCTACAACGCGGCCGAGGCGCTCGCGGCAAGCCATGATGCGGCGATTGAAGCCGGCGGCTTTTAAGCCGATGAAAACCCGCTTCGCTGGGCTTTTCATCGGGAAAGATCCATTCCGAACGGTATTTTTGGCTGCAAGCGGAGCTTGCGATAAAAAAACACCGTTCTCCATGAGCGGGATTTTTGTGCCGAAACAAGTTCCGCCGCAAAAATAATTTGATTTTCTTCGCCTCTGCGGAGGCAAACTCTGCGAGGCTATTTGATTTGAAGGAGAGCAACATGTCTTTGGATTCTATTGTGTCCCGGCTGCACGAAACGCTGCCGAACCTGACGATTCTGGAACACGAGCCCATGGCGAAGCACACCTCGTTTCGCATCGGCGGGCCGATCCGCGCGCTGGTGCAGCCGACGTCTGTCGCGGAGACCAAAGCCGTCTGCCGCGTGCTGCGCGAGGCGGACGTGCAGCCGCTCCTGCTCGGAAACGGCACAAACCTGCTCGTGACGGATCAGCCGCTCGCGCGCGTAGCCGTGCAGTTCGGCGAGCGGTTTTCCGCCTTTGAAAACCCGGGTGAAAACCGCGTGCGCGCCCAGGCGGGCATCACGCTCGCCCGCTTTGCGCTCGAGGCGCAGAAGCTGGGTCTCGCCGGGCTGGAATTTGCCCACGGCATCCCCGGCTCGCTGGGCGGCGGCGTGAGCATGAATGCCGGCGCCTACGGCGGAGAGCTCAAGGACGTGGTCACGGAGACGCTGTATCTGGACGAGGATCTGCAGCTGAAAACCGCCGTCGGCGCGGAGCACGATTTTGCCTATCGGCACAGCGCCTTTTCCGACAAGAATGTCGTGATTCTCGAGAGCACCGTGTCGCTCACGCCGGACGACCCGGAGGCGATCATGGAGCGCATGATGACGCTGCGGGAAAAGCGCCGCGCAAGTCAGCCGCTCGACATGCCCTCCGCCGGCAGCACCTTCAAGCGCCCCGTGGGCGGATACGCCGCAGCGCTGATCGACCAGGCCGGGCTCAAGGGCTATGCCATCGGCGGCGCACAGGTGAGCGAAAAGCACGGCGGCTTCGTCATCAACCGCGGCGGCGCCACATTTGACGATGTGCTGCGGCTGATCGACCACATCCGAAACGAAGTCTTCAAAATGTCCGGCATTACGCTGGAGACGGAAGTCAAGATCATTCGAGAGTGAAGCGTTGAGAGCGGCGAGTGGAGATTTCCTGATGGCAGCTCCGTCCTTCTATCTCCACGCTCCACGCTCCAATTTCCACTCTTGAAACCAGGAGGACCCCCATGAAATTCTTAATCATCTCCGGTCTCTCCGGCGCGGGAAAGAGCCGCGCGGCGGACGCGCTGGAGGATCTGAACTATTACTGCGTGGACAATCTGCCCACCGCACTGCTGACGAAGTTTGCCGAGCTCTGCCTCGCCATGGGCGGGCGCTATGAGCGCGTGGCGCTCGTGACGGATGTGCGCGGGCAGGAGAGCTTCACGGAGCTGTTTGGCCAGCTCGACGCCCTGGAGGACATGGGCGTGAACTACAGCATTCTTTATGTGGAGGCCTCGGAGGCCACCATCGTGCAGCGCTATAAGGAATCCCGCCGGCCGCACCCGCTGTCTGACGAGTGCGGCACCATTCAGGAGGCGGTTCAGAAGGAAACCGAGCTGCTGCGCCCCGTGCGCGAGCGGGCCGACCACATCGTGAACACCACGGGGCTGAGTCTGACGATGCTGCAGCACCTGATGACAGAGTTTTTCGCGGCCGAGGAAAAGCCCTCGAAGCTCATCGTGAATGTGGTCTCCTTCGGTTTTAAATATGGGATTCCCATTGACGCGGATCTGGTGTTTGACGTGCGCTTTCTGCCGAACCCCTATTATGACGCGTCGCTGCGCCCGCTCTCCGGCATGGACGAGCCGATCCAGAAATACGTGCTGGACAACGACACCGCCCGGGAGTTTCTCGAAAAGCTCTATGCGCTGGTGGATTTCCTCATCCCGCAGTACACGGAGGAGGGCCGGTTTTCCCTGAATATTGCCATCGGCTGCACCGGCGGACAGCACCGCAGCGTGGCCGTGGCCAACGCTCTGAGCCAGCACCTGACCGTGCGGGACGAGGACGTGCGCCTTTTAAACCGCGACCGGAAACGAAACAACTGAATCAGAAGAGCCCACCCCTGCGTTTACCAGAAAGTAGAGTGATGAAATGGACCAGAAAATCACACATCTTCGTCAGCCGCGCGTCGTCGCAATCGGCGGCGGCACGGGTCTTTCCACCATGCTGCGCGGTCTCAAGCGCTACACCACGCGCATTACCGCCATTGTGACCGTGGCGGACGACGGCGGCGGCTCCGGCGTGCTGCGCGAAGAGCTCGGCATGCTCCCGCCGGGAGACGTGCGCAACTGCATCTGCGCGCTGGCGAACACCGAGCCCACCATGGAGCAGCTGATGAACTACCGCTTCCACGACGGCCGAAACTCCGGTCAGAGTCTCGGCAACCTCATGCTCGCCGCGCTGAACGATCTCTCCGGCAGCTTCAAGGAGGCTGTGCAGCGCATGAGCGACGTGCTCGCCATCACCGGGCGCGTGCTTCCTGTGACGAATGAAAACGTCGTGCTCATCGCCGAGTTTGACGACGGCTCCGCCGTGGAGGGCGAGTCAAAAATCGCCGGCGTGAAGCACGGCACGGAAAAGCGCATTGAGCGCGTCCGTCTCGTGCCGGAGCAGCCGGAGCCCGTGCCGGAGGCGCTCGACGCCATCCGACAGGCGGATCTGATCGTGATCGGCCCGGGCAGTCTCTACACGAGCATCATGCCGAATCTGATCACCAAAGACGTGGCAAGAGCCGTGGCCGAGAGCAGCGCGATCAAGGTCTATGTGCTCAACGTCATGACGCAGGACGGCGAAACCGAGGGCTATACCGCCTCGGACCACGTCCGCGCGCTGTTTGACCACTCGGGCGAGCGGCTGTTCCACCTCTGTCTCGCCAACTCCATGCCCATCCCGGAGGCGCTGGTGGAGAAATACGCCGCCGAGGGCGCGGCGCCCGTGGAGCTCGACTACAACGCGATGCACAAGCTCGGCGTGGAGATCTTCCACGCGCCGGTGGCGCAGGTGCGCCGCGATCTGGTGCGCCACGATCCTGATGCGCTCGCAAGAGAGCTGATCTGGATCTACCGGGCGAGAGCGGAAACGCAAATTTATGAGTAAGGAGTCAGGAGCTGTTGCGGAAGCTTCACTCCTCACGCCTAACTCTGGCCTGATTGGTGATTCCCATGTCATTTTCTTCTGACATCAAAACAGAACTGTGCGCCGCCCCCCTCTCCTCCCGCTCTCTTGCCGCAGCGGAGGCCTACGGCGTGCTGCTCTATTGCAGGACGTTCACGCCGGGCGAGGTGCATCTCGTGACGGCGAACGACGCCTTTGCCCAGCGGCTGCCAAAGCTCTTTCGCCGCGCCTTCGGCACGGCGCTGCCCGAGCCGAATCGGTCCGGGCAGGATCGCTGGGTCTTTCACACGGAAGACCGCGCCGCCATTGCGGACATGTTCGCCGCCTTCGGTCTGGAGGCGGAGCGCACTGTGTCCCATCACGTGAATCTCGGCGCGCTGGAGGAGCCCGGCGCACCCGCCGCCTTTCTGCGCGGCGCCTTTCTCGCGGGCGGCAGTGTGACCGATCCGCACAAGGGCTACCACATGGAGCTGACCTGCCCGCACTACAGCGTGAGCCGCGAGGTGCACGCCATTCTGGCGGAGCTGGGCTATCCGCCCAACGCCTCCGCCCGCGCCGGCAGCTACATGCTCTATTATAAAAAGGCCGACGTGATTGCCGACGTGCTCACGCTGCTGGGCGCCGGCGTATCGGCCATGGAGGTTATGGCCGCTCAGGTGGAGCGGAGCATGAACAATACCGTGAACCGCCAGATCAACTGCGACAGCGCCAACGCCGACAAGGTGGTTGTCTCCGCCCGCGCACAGCTGGACGCGATACTGCGCATCAAGGAACGCTTCGGGCTGGAAATCCTGCCGGAGAAGCTGCAGGAGGCGGCGCTGCTGCGCATCGCAAACCCCGAAGCGAGTCTCGCCGATCTGGCGAAGCTCTCCTACCCCCACGTGACGAAAAGCACGCTGAGCTACCGGCTCAAGAAAATTATGGAGTTTGAGCCGGAGACGGAGTAAAGCATCCGTTTCTTTTCAATCGGAGTCGTAGGGGCGACCTGTGGTCGCCCGCGGGCGATCACAGATCGCCCCTACAGTTCCACGCTCAAATCTCCACACTGAAAGAAGGGGTCCGCATGGCCTTTGTGCATCTGCATGTTCACAGTGAATACAGCCTGCTGGACGGCGCGTGCCGCATCTCGCAGATGGCGCAGCGCGCGAAAGAGCTGGGGCAGACGGCCCTTGCAATCACCGACCACGGCGTGATGTACGGCGCCGTGGCATTTTATCAGGCCTGCCGGGACGCAGGCATCAAGCCGATCATCGGCTGCGAGGTCTATGTCGCCCCCGGCGACCGGAAGGACCACAACCGCAATCCCGACTTTGACTACAGCCATCTCATCCTCCTGTGCGAAAACGAGACGGGCTACCGCAATCTCTGCTATCTCGTCTCCTCCGCGTTTACGGAGGGGTATTATATCAAGCCGCGCATCGACTGGCCGCTTCTGGCCGAGCACGCCGAGGGGCTGATCTGCCTTTCGGGCTGTGTCGCCGGGGAGATCCCCCGCAGGCTGCTCAGAAACGACTACGCCGGCGCGAAGGCAAGGGCGCTGGCGCTGCGCGAGCTCTTTGGTCCGGATCGCTTCTATCTCGAGCTGCAGGATCACGGGCTCGAGACGGAGCAGCGCGCCATGCACGGACTGCTGCGGCTGCACCGGGAGCTGGAGATCCCGATCGTGGCGACGAACGACGCGCACTATCTCCGCCGGGAGGACGCGCGGATTCAGGATGTGCTCATGTGCATCCAGACGGGAAAGACCGTGGACGACACGGACCGCATGCGCTTTGAGGGCGAGGAATTCTATCTCAAGAGCGAGGAGGAGATGCGCGCCGTCTTCGCCGAGCTGCCGGAGGCTCTGGAGGCCTCGCAGCGCATTGCAGACCGGTGCAGCTTTGACTTCGAGTTCGGTCACTATCACCTGCCCCGCTTCCTGCTGCCCGAGGGCGAGCAGGACAGCGACGCCTATCTCACCAAGCTCTGCAACACGGGCTTCCGCGAGCGCTATGGGGACGACCGCACCGAGGTGCGCCGTCAGCTGGACTATGAGCTGAACATGATCCGGCGCATGGGCTTCGTGGATTATTTCCTCATCGTGTCCGACTTCATCGGCTACGCCAAGCGAAACGGCATCCCCGTCGGCCCCGGGCGCGGCAGCGCGGCGGGCAGCGTGGTGAGCTACTGTCTCGGCATCACGGACGTGGACCCGATGAAATACAGCCTCTATTTCGAGCGCTTTCTCAACCCCGAGCGCGTGAGCATGCCGGATATCGACGTGGATTTCTGCGTCAACCGCCGGGGCGAGGTCATCGACTATGTGAACCGGAAATACGGCCACGACCACGTGGCGCAGATCGTCACCTTCGGTACAATGGCTGCCCGCGCCTCAATCCGCGACGTCGGCCGCGCGCTGAACATGACCTACGCCGAGACCGACGCCGTGGCAAAGCTCGTGCCGAGCACGCTGAATATGACGCTGAATGAGGCGCTGCGGCTGAGTAAGCCCCTGAAGGAGCTCTATGACAGCGACGAGCGCGTGAAAACCCTGCTCGACACCGCCCGCGCCATCGAGGGCATGCCGCGCCACGCCTCCACCCACGCCGCCGGCGTGGTGATCACGGAAAAGCCCGTATATGAATACGTCCCCCTCGCGCAGAACGATGAATCCGTCGTCTGTCAGTATCCGATGACGACGCTGGAGCATCTCGGTCTGCTGAAAATGGACTTTCTCGGTCTGCGAAACCTCACCGTGCTGCATGACGCAGAGGTGCTCGTGCAGCGCACGGAGCCGGGCTTTTCGATCGAACGCGCGCCGGAGGACGACAAGGCGACCTTCGCCATGCTCTCCGCCGGCAGGACCGAGGGCGTGTTCCAGCTCGAGAGCAGCGGCATCACCGCCGTCTGCGCCGGGCTGAAGCCGAAGAGCATTGAAGACATCACCGCCGTCATTGCCCTCTATCGCCCCGGCCCGATGGACAGCATTCCAAAATTCCTCGAGTGCTCCAATGATCCGAGCAAAATTACCTACAAGCATCCCATGCTCGAACCGATTCTCTCCGTAACCTACGGCTGCATCGTCTATCAGGAGCAGGTCATTGAGATCTTCCGCCGCCTCGCGGGCTTCTCTCTCGGTCAGGCGGATATGATCCGCCGCGCCATGTCGAAGAAAAAGGAGAAGGAGATCCAGAAGGAGCGCACCGCCTTCGTCCACGGCGATGAGAGCCGCGGCATCGCCGGCTGCGTGAAAAACGGCGTGCCGGAGGACATTGCCAACAGCATTTACGACGAGATTCTCGACTTCGCGAGCTACGCCTTCAACAAGGCGCACGCCGTGGCCTACGCGATCGTCGCCTACCGCACGGCATACATGAAGCGGCACTGGCCGCGCGAATATATGGCGGCGCTTTTAACGAGCGTGCTCGACAGCAGCACGAAGGTGGCGGAGTATATCGCCGCCTGCCGCGAGATGGGCATCCGCCTGCTGCCGCCGGACGTGAACGAGTCGGACGCCGACTTCACCGTTGTGGGCGAGAACCTGCGCTATGGTCTTGTGGCGATCAAGGGCGTGGGGCGCGGCTTTGTGCGCGCGCTCATGCGCGAGCGGAAAAACAGCGGTCTGTTCACCTCGTTCGACGATTTCTGCCGCCGCATGGCGGCGCTGGAGCTCAACCGCCGCGAGCTCGACGGACTGATCCGCTGCGGTGCCTTCGACAGCATGGGCTACCGGCGCCGCGCGCTGCTGCAGATCGCCGGCGCCGTGCTCGACGGCGTGCAGACCGACGGGCGAAACAACATCGCCGGGCAGCTGGATCTCTTCGGCATGGCCGCCGAGGACACGCCGAACCCCGGCGGCAGCGTGGCGATCCCGGATGTGGAGGACTTCACCCGCTGGGAAAAGCTCGCCATGGAAAAGGAGCTGACCGGGCTCTACCTCTCCGGTCACCCGATGGACGAATACCGCGCGCTGGTGGAGAAATCCGGCGCGGCGCACATGGGCGCAATTCTGAACGATTTTTCCGCCCCGGACGGGCCGAAGCGCTTCCGCGACGGGCAGAAGGTGACGCTCGCGGGCATCATCATGTCCACAAAAACGCGCACCACGCGCAACAACACGCTCATGAGCTACATCCAGCTCGAGGACGAGACCGGCGCGATGGAGCTGCTCGCCTTCCAGAAGGCGCTCGACCGCTCGGGCGAGCTCATCCGGGAGAACACCCCCGTCTTTGCCGACGGGCGGATCTCCGTGCGCGACGAGAAGGAGCCGCAGCTCATGGTCGACCGGCTGCGCCCGATGACGGAGGAAGCCCTCCGGGCGGACTTCGGCGCAGAGCCGCCGCGGGAAAAGCCGCAGACGGCGCAGCACTATGAGCGCATCTGGGTGCGCGTGCCGTCGAAGGAGCACAAGCTGGTGCGGCGCATCGGGCTCATTTTGCAGATGTTCCCCGGGAACCAGCAGCTTGTGCTGTATTTTGAAGACACCAAAAAGCGGGCCGCCGCCCCCTGCCAGATCCACGACGCGCTGCTCGACGAGCTGCGCGAGCTGGCCGGCGAGGAAAACGTCGCGCTGCGGTAAAAAAAGGAGAAGCCATGCTGAACACGACTCTGTGCTATCTGCGGCAGGACGGGAAATACCTCATGCTGCACCGCACGAAAAAGGAAAACGACCTGAACCACGACAAGTGGGTCGGCGTCGGCGGCAAGTTTGAGCCGAACGAGAGCCCGGACGAGTGTCTCCGGCGCGAGGTGCTGGAGGAGACCGGTCTCACGCTCACGGACTATCGTTGCCGCGGCGTGGTCACCTTCGTGTCGGATCAGTGGGAGGGCGAATACATGTACCTCTACACGGCGGACGGCTTTGAGGGCACGATGCGCGAATGCGACGAGGGTACGCTCGAATGGGTGGACATGGACGAGGTGGAGTCCCTCCCGCTCTGGGTGGGAGACAAGATTTTCTTCCGGCTTCTGCGTTCAGACGGACCGTGGTTTTCGCTCAAGCTCTGCTACGAGGGCGACACACTCGTCTATGCCGCGCTGGACGGAAAAGAAATTTCCACAGCGGTCTGAAAGGGCTTGACAGGCGCGTTTTTTTCGCTATAATATATGAGCAATTGAATATGCCTTATCAAGAGTGGCGGAGGGACCGGCCCTGTGAAGCCCGGCAACCTGCGGATGATCCGCGTGGTGCCAAATCCGGCGGTGTGAAATCGAAAGATGAGGAACAAGAATGTTCAGCGCCCCGGAGAATCCGGGGCGTGTTTCAATGTAAAAAAACTTCTGAAAGGAACGATATAAACATGGCACATCATCTCTTTACATCCGAATCTGTGACTGAGGGACATCCCGATAAAATCTGCGATCAGATTTCCGACGCGGTGCTCGACGCGATTCTCGCCGAGGACCCGAACGGCCGCGTGGCCTGCGAGGTCACTGTGACGACCGGCATCGTCTCGGTCATGGGCGAAATCTCCACCAGCTGCTATGTGGACATTCCGAAAATCGTGCGCCAGACCGTGCGCGAGATCGGCTATGACCGCGCCAAGCTCGGCTTTGACTGCGACACCTGCGCCGTCGTGACGAGCATCGACGAGCAGAGCGGCGACATCGCCATGGGCGTGGACAAGTCGCTCGAGGCCAAGGAGGCCGAGACCGAGGCGCTCGACAACGGCGCCGGCGACCAGGGCATGATGTTCGGCTACGCCTGCAAGGAGACGCCGGAGCTCATGCCGCTGCCCATCAGCCTCGCGCACAAGATGGCAAAGCGTCTGGCGCAGGTCCGCAAGGATCAGGTCGTCGACCATCTGCGTCCCGACGGCAAGACCCAGATTACCGTGGAGTATGACGAGCAGAATCAGCCCGTGCGCGTGCACACCGTGGTGCTCTCCACCCAGCACGCGCCCGAGGTGAACATGGGTCAGCTGCGTCAGGAGCTGATCGATCAGGTCATCCGTCCCACCGTTCCCGCCGAGCTGCTCGACGCGGAGACCCGCATCCTCATCAACCCCACCGGCCGCTTCGTTGTGGGCGGTCCGCAGGCGGACAGCGGTCTCACCGGCCGCAAGATCATCGTGGACACCTACGGCGGCAGCGCCCCGCACGGCGGCGGCGCCTTCTCCGGCAAGGACCCCACCAAGGTAGACCGCAGCGCGGCCTATGCCGCCCGTTGGGTTGCCAAGAACATCGTGGCCGCCGATCTGGCCGACCGCTGCCTCGTGCAGCTGGCTTACGCCATCGGCGTGGCCGAGCCCGTGAGCATCTTCGTGGACACGCAGGGCACCGGCAAGGTCTCCGACGAGAAGCTCGAGGCCGCCGTGCGCAAGGTGTTTGACCTGCGCCCGACCGCGATCATCCGCGATCTGGAGCTGCGCAAGCCCATCTATCGCCAGCTCGCCGCCTACGGCCACATGGGCCGAGAGGATCTCGGCGTGCGCTGGGAGCAGACCGACCGCGCGCAGGCGCTGCGCGACGCAGTGAACGCGTAAGCATCACAACAATCAAAGAAAGCCTCGCAGAGTTCGCAGCTCGGATGCTGCGATGGAGCGCGAGTATCCTCCCGACTGTCAAAGAACCATGTTCTTTGACAGTCGCGAAAGCGCATCCGCGGATGCGCTTTCTTTTTTGCTTGACAAACCGGATTTTGGGATTATGATGTTACTGTAAAAATCTGTGATGGAGGCGACTTCCATGTTTGACGTGAAGAAAATCAAGGCCGAGTGCATCGAATGGATCCGCGGCTATTTCGCCGAAAACGGCCCGGACTGCAACGCTGTGGTCGGCATCTCCGGCGGCAAGGACAGCTCTGTTGTGGCCGCCCTGTGCGTGGAAGCGCTGGGTGTGGGCCGCGTGATCGGCGTGCTCATGCCGAACGGCGAGCAGGCGGACATCGACGCGGCGTATCATTTGGTGAACCACCTGAACATCCGCCACTATGTGGTAAACATTCAGGAGGCCTATCGGGGTGTGCTCAGCGGCATCGGCGAGCAGTTTCCCATCGACCCCGCCACAACGCTGAGTCTGCCGGCGCGGCTGCGCATGGTGACGGTCTACGCCGTGGCGCAGAGCCACAACGGCCGCGTGGCCAACACCTGCAACCTCTCGGAGGACTGGGTGGGCTACGCCACGCGATACGGCGACGGCGCGGGTGACTTCAGCCCGCTCTCCGGTCTCACCGTGCAGGAGGTCAAGGCACTCGGCCGCGAGCTCGGTCTGCCGGAGGATCTGGTAGAGAAGGTCCCGATCGACGGTCTCTGCGGCAAGACGGACGAGGACAACCTCGGCTTTACCTACGCCGTGCTCGACCGCTACATCCGCACCGGTGAGATTGACGATCCCGCCATCAAGGAGAAGATCGACCGGATGCACCGGCTGAATCTCTACAAGCTCTCCATGATGCCGGCCTTCCGTCCGGAAATCTGAATCTGCAATCAGGCAGCGCTGCGCGCTGCCTGATTGACTTTGTACACCCTGTCGGGTATAATATTTCTATTCTGAGAAACTACAGGAGGAATCATCCATGGATAAATACCGCGTACTGGAAATCAAGGAGAGCGTGTTTGAGTCCAACGACCGCGAGGCCGAAAAGCTCAGAGACGATCTCAAAAAGGAAAAGACCTTTCTGCTGAACCTCATGTCGTCCCCCGGCAGCGGCAAAACCACCACCCTCATGGCCACCATCGAGGCGCTGAAGGACGATATGCGCATCGGCATCATGGAGGCTGACATTGACTCCAACGTGGACGCCGCGACCATCTCCACCAGCGGCGTGAAGGTCATTCAGCTGCACACCGGCGGCATGTGCCATCTCGACGCCGGCATGACCCGCCAGGGTCTCGAGGGTCTGGGCACGGACGATGTGGATCTCGCCATTCTCGAGAACATCGGAAACCTCGTCTGCCCCGCCGAGTTTGACACCGGCGCTGTGAAAAACGCCATGATCCTCTCCGTCCCCGAGGGCGACGACAAGCCGCTCAAGTACCCGCTCATGTTCTCCATCTGCGACGTGCTGCTGGTGAATAAGATCGACGTGGCGCCTTACTTCAACTTCGATCTCGCCAAGTGCACCGAGCGCGTGAAGAAGCTCAACCCCAACATCAAGGTCTTCCCCATCTCCGCGCTGAAGAAAGAGGGCATCGAGCCCTGGGCCCAGTGGCTCCGCGATCAGGTCAAGGAGTGGCAGGAGCAGTAAAATCCATCATCAAAAAAGCACCCCTCTCGGGGTGCTTTTTGCATTTATGATCTTCTCCAGCTCACGCTGTCCGCCATGGCGAGAATGTCCTCGTGGGTCAGGGGTTTCAGGATTTCTTCGGCCTCTTCCTCATCCGGCTCGGAGGCCGCAATCTCAGCCATGCGCTTTTTGTGGCGGCGCACGGCAAAGGCCGTCGTCACACCGCCGACGATGCCGAGCGTGCCGACGAGACGGACGATGGCGCGAATCTTCACATAGCCCGTCCAGAAAACCGGGAGCGTGAGATCCGCCGCGCCGAGCAGGACGCCCAGCACGATGATGACCGGCACCGTCCGGCGATTGACGATCTTGCGCCAGGGCATGTCCGGGAAAATGGCCTTGGCAGCGAGGGCGAAGGCCCCGACCATGGCAGCGATCATCACGACCCAGCCGAGCGTACTCGACATGAGCGGCGAGAGTACGGCCGCCCACAGGGCCGTCGCCAGACTCGTGACGCCGAAGCCCAGCGCCCAGAACGGCAGGATGAACACCAGCCGCACCCAGAGCGGCAGCGCGAGAATGCGCGCGCGGAGCTTATCGCGGAGACCGGACTCGGCCGCCTCCTGCTCCTCGGGATCGGTCGCGGCGCCGGAATCGCCGTCGTCTCCGCCGTCGCCGGAATTGTCAAGCGTGGCGGTGATGGGCGCGGGCGCATCGTTTGAGAGCAGATCGTCGGGATCGGTAAACAGGCCGCCCACGACGACGCTGCCCGCCGTCATGGCGGCGACAGCCGCCGCAGCGGCGCGTTTTTTCTTGTCTTCAGCCATGGAGATCACCTCTGTGGTCAGAATAGCATAAAAACGGGGGAAAGAAAAGTGCAGAGTAAAAAACTCCGGAAGCATCTGATTAGACGCTTCCGGGGTGATTTATGTTTCCGGCAAATTTACTTCTTGCCCATTTTCTTCATGCCTTCCTTGCCGAAGTGGAGCTCCTTCAGGCCCTCGACCTCGTCACAGACCGGCTTGAAGCTGCAGGACGCGCAGTCCAGATCCTCGGGCAGACCCTCAAGAATCTTGTTCATGGTCTTGGTGACCTCGTTGATCTTCTTGGCGCGCTCGGTGAGGGCGGCATAATTCACACTGGGATCGGTGACAAAGATCAGCTTCACGGAGGTGATGTTGGGGTTGGTGTGATACTGCTTAATGTAATCCGCGCCGACGGACTTGAAGCTGATGCCCTTCTTGATGGCCTTTTTGCTCACGCGAACCTGCTCGCGGTTGCTCTCGGGAGAGACGCGCATCATGTAACCCTCGGGGAAAACGTGATACTTCACGAACTCCATGTTCTGAATGGTGTTGAAGGCTTCCTGCTCGTCCTTGGAGATTTCCTTCACGCCGAGGATGGCGATGCGGGCAAAGGTGGAGTCGGACTTGATGTCCTTCAGATCGGGACCGTAGAGGAGGATCTCGTCGGAGCCGACGAGGGAGGCGTCGTCCGTGACGGCGGTGAAGTTCACCGCGCTCTTGCCGCTGCCGCCGAGCTCATAGGCGGCGTCCTTCATGAGAACGAGCTCGCTGGTGCCGGAGTCCTTCCAGGCGTCGCGCGCATTGTAGGCCCACTTCTGCTTCGGAGCGCCGAGCTGCTCCAGGGTTTCGGTAATATAAGAATTAAACAGATCCATGGTTATCCTCCTTAAATCATGTCGATGGCCTGGAGGGCTTCCTTGACGCCCACCATGATGTTGGAATCTTCGGGCAGCTCAAACACGCTCTTGCCCTGAATATCGTTGGCAGCGTGCGCCGGGTCCGTGGGGATGAAGGCGAGGTTTTCAACGCCGTCGAGCTTGATGAGATCGTTCATGCTCGGATCGACAACGCGGTTGCAGATAATGCCGATGCGCTCATACTTAATGAGCTCGTCCGCCACTTCCTTGATCTCACGGCAGACGTTCACGCCCTTAGCGCTCTGATCGGTGATGAGCAGCAGATGGGTAACCTCGTCGAGCACGCGGCGGGAGATTTGCTCGATGCCGGCCTCGCAGTCGATGACGACATAGTCAAAGTCGCCGGCGAGCATGCTGATGACTTCCTTCAGATAGCTGTTGACGGAGCAGTAGCAGCCGGCAGCCTCGGGACGGCCGATGGCGAGGAAGGCAAAGCCCTCGCACTCGACCATGGTGTCGAAGATGCGGAAGCGCGCCTCGTTGAGAATCTCGATCGCCTGGCGGTACTCGCCGCGCTCGGAGACCTCAATGACCTCGTTGCGGATGTCGTCAAGCGTGTGCGTGACGTTGATGCCCAGTGCGGTCGAAAGACCGATCGCGGGATCGGCGTCGATGGCAAGGATGCGCTTGCCGGGATGCGCCGCCACGAGATGACGGACGATGGCCGAGCAGAGGCTCGTCTTGCCAACGCCGCCCTTGCCCGCTACGGCAAGAATTTTGGCCTTGTTCT
>JAZQDI010000158.1:0-4655 GCA_045546715.1 Oscillospiraceae bacterium
CAGAGGGCTATGCCCGCATAAGAAAAACCACCCGCTAGGCGGGTGGATGATTATTTGTTTGACAGATTTTGGCTCACTCTAAGTCGGATCGTAGCCATGTCGTTCTGTGAGCCAAGGAGTTGGGTCTAGTCATTGTCTTCCTAAGACCGCTTGGCCTCCGACTTCAGAGGGCTATGCCCGCATAAGAAAAACCACCCGCTAGGCGGGTGGATGATTATTTGTTTGACAGATTTTGGCTCACTCTTTATAATGTATTTATCACTGATACAACTCGGGAATGGAGGCAAGCCATGAACCATGAGCAGATTCAAGCGCGCTGCGCGGAGCTGTTCTCGGAGGTACCCGGAAACGTCCTGCGAGCGACGGACAAGATTCAGCCGAAATATGTAGGCACCGCCATGTTCGACGCTCCGCTCGTCGGCTTCGGTGCGGCGGACGATCCGCTGTTTGAGCAGTATAAGGAGCCCGGCGTCATCGGTCCGTGGCACATGAGCCCGGAGGAATGGCTTCCCGGCGCGAAGACCATCGTGTCGCTCTTTTTCCCCATGAGCGAGGCGGTACTCGAGAGCAACCGCAGACAGAAGAAAAACGCCTCCAAGCTCTGGGTCTATGCCCGCTTCGAGGGGCAGGATTTCATCAACGCCTATACCGAGGCGCTCTGCGGCTGGTTTCGCGCCCAGGGCTTTGAGGCCTGCGGCCCGGCGATCGACCCGCGCTTTCAGCGCGTCACCGCCGGAAAGGGCATCGAGGGCTATCCGGAGATGACGGCCAAAACCTTCGGCAGCCGCTGGTCGGAGCGCCACGCGGCCTATGTCTGCGGTCTCGGCACGTTCGCCCTCTCCAAGGGCATGATCACCGAGCGCGGTATCGCCGGGCGCTTTGCGAGCGTCATTGTCACGGCGCCGATCGAGCCGGACGAGAGACCCTACACCGGCATTTACGATTACTGCATCCGCTGCGGCGCCTGCGTCAGGCGCTGTCCGGTGCACGCCATCAGTCTGGAAAAAGGGAAGAGCCACATCAAGTGCGGGCTCTATCAGAAGGTGCAGGGCGTGGTGCACCGCCCGCGCTACGGCTGCGGTCTCTGCCAGACGAAGGTGCCCTGCGAGCACCGAATCCCGCTGGTGCCAAAGCGCTGAAGAAAGGGAAACGCCGGAGTATCTCCGCTTTCTCTGACGGAGAAGACTCCCCCATCTGCTGCGCAGCGGATGGGGGAGTCTTCGCAATGAAGAAAGTAATGGATTTGACGGATTCTGCCATGCCTCAGAGGATGTTTGTCATGCTCTGCAGACTGACGGCGATGGTGCTCCCGTTGTGGAGCAGCGCCGAGGTTGCAGGGGGGAGAATGCCCAGACTGCCAAGGGTGATCAGCCCGCCGTTGAAGCTCATGACGAAATGATAGTTGCGCCGGATGCGCTCCATGAGACCGGACGCAAGCTGCCGCAGCACCACAAGCTCCCGCAGATCGTCGGACGTGATCGTGATATCCGCGATTTCCCGGGCGACAGCCGCGCCATTGCTCACGGCGATGCCGACGTCCGCCGCCGAGAGGGCCGGCGCGTCGTTGATGCCGTCGCCGATCATGATGACGGTGTGCCCCTCGGCGCGCGAGCGCTCGACGAACTTTGCCTTGTCCTCGGGGAGAACCTCCGCCTGATATTCGTCCACGCCGACCTCCCGGGCAATCGCGGCGGCGGTGCGCTCGCTGTCGCCGGTCAGCATCACGAGATGCTGAAAGCCCAGCGCGTGCAGCTGCTGCATGACGTCTCCTGCCTCCTCCCGCAGGGGATCGGAGATGCAGATGACCGCCGCGAGTTTCCCGCCGATGGCGAGATAGAGGTGCGAGTATTCGTCCGGCAGGGCGTTGAAGGCGCGCTTTTCGCCGCGCGGGATCTTCACGCCCTCGTCTTCAAACACGAAGTGCGCGCTGCCGATCAGCGCTTCCTTGCCGTCAATGGTGCTGCGGATGCCGTGCGCCACGATGTATTCGACCTCGGTGTGCAGCTCCTCGTGCTGCAGATTGCGCTCGCGCGCCGCCTGCACGACGGCGTTTGCCATCGAGTGGGGGAAGTGCTCCTCCAGACACGCGGCAATGCGCAGCATCTCGTTTTCGTCGTTTCCGCCGAAGGGGATCACGCTTACCACCTTCGGGCAGGCGTGCGTCAGCGTCCCGGTCTTGTCAAACACGATCATATCCGCGTTCGCAGCAATTTCCAGAAATTTTCCGCCCTTGACGGTGATGTGCCGGTCGCCGGCCTCGCGCATGGCGGAGAGCACCGCAAGCGGCATGGCGAGCTTCAGCGCGCAGGAGAAGTCCACCATCAGCACCGAGACGGCGCGGGTGACGTTCTGCGAGAGCAGCCAGGTCAGACCGCTGCCGAGCAGCGTGTAGGGCACGAGCTTATCCGCGAGATAAAACGCGCGGTTTTCCACCGAGCTTTTGAGCCGTTCGGACTCCTCGATCATCGTGATGATCTTGTCGTATCGGCTCTCGCCGGGCTGCTGCTGCACGCGCAGAATGCACTCGCCCTCCTCCGCGACCGTGCCGGCGTAGAGCGTCATGCCGGCAAACTTCGGCACGGGGATGCTCTCTCCGGTGAGCGAGGCCTGGTTGACCATGAGCTGTCCCGACTCGATCACGCCGTCGATCGGGATCATGCTGCCCATGCGCACGACGATTCTGTCGCCCTGCTGCACCTGCGCGAGCTGGAGCAGCACCTCGGCGTCGTCGTCCGTTTTGACCCAAACCTTGTCGATGTTCAGACTCATCGTGCGCGCCAGATCGTCCACGGTTTTCTTGTGCGTCCATTTGTCGAGCAGATCGCCGATCTCCAGCAGGAAGCGCACGGAGCTCGCCGTGGAAAAATCGCCGCGCAGGAGCGAAATGCCGATGCTCAGCGCGTCCAGAAGCTCCACGCGCAGCCTTCCGCGCAGCAGACAGCGCACGCCGCGCCAGAGATACGGCGCCGAGCGCACCACCGTGTGGATGCGCCGCATCAGCATCGGCAGAAAGAGCTTTCGCAGAGATCGCCGCGTGATCTTCATGACCAGCTTTTCGGTGTATTCCCGAGTCATCTCGCGGCTGCGCACCTGCATGGAGAGGTCTTCTGTCACGTCCTCATAGTGAAAATGGCGGATCGCCTCGATCAGCGCAGAGCGCTCACAGGTATAGGAGATGATCGCGTTGCCGGTGCGCTCGTGCACCGTGGCCTTTGCCACACCGGGCAGACCGCGCAGAAACTGTTCCAGCGCGTCGGCGTCGCGGAGCGTCATTCTGGAAGGGCGCATCCCAATGCGCATACGACCTGTATTTTCATGCAGGATCTGAAATTTCATAGCAGTTTCCTTCCTTTCAACACGTCAAACGCGCCCGGCTCTGCCGGACGCGTTTGACGCGCTTTGGGTTTATGCCTTGGCCGCCTTGGCGTCCTCGATGATTTCGATCTGCGCAGCGCGCTTGGCGTTGATCTCCTTGGCGTCGGCGTAAATGTCCTGCGCGCCCTCCTGCACGGCGGTGACGGTGTTCATCACGTCGTCCTTCGCGCGCAGCACGGCGGCGGTGCAGTGCGCGTAGAGCTTGCGCGCATCATAGCTCGTGAGAATCTTCAGACCGGCCGTCCCGAACAGAACGCCGCCAGCGAACCAGGAAATAATTTTCGGACTCATAACAGTACCTCCAGATTGATATTTGCGGCTGACAGACGATCTGAAGTGCGCCTGTTCTGCCTGCCGCCCCGGAACGATGTGGCGCTTGCCAATTCGTTGAAGAATATTATAGCGAGAAGAACCGACGCTTTCCGCCCCGAACAGACATGCTTTCCCGGAAATGTTAAGCATTGCTGTGTTCTCGACACGGGGCGCGCGCCGCGGCCGTCCGCCTGTGGGATGACTGCCGCATTGGATCAGATGATGTAGGGCGGTGGCTTGCCGCCGCCGTTCTGCATTGCTTGCCGCAGAGACCGGAACAAACGGCGAGATTGCCGGTAGGGCGCGATACCTACATCTTTTCGCATTCCCTGTCATCCCGAGCTTGCCAAGGGATCTTGGCAGAGCAGCGAAAGAGAACATCCCGTGCCTGCTGTCCTGCGGTGTCAGGATCCTTCGACTCCGCTTCGCGTCGCTCAGGATGACAGCAGGGGCGGACGACCCCGGCCGCCCGCTGTGAAATCCCGCGCCGCGCCGACGTGCACCGATGACGGCGCGGAGGCCATCGAGAAGCTGACTCCTGCGCCCATTGCGCAGCCTGCGGCGAACCCCTTCAGCGACGTGGCAAAGAGTCAGTATTATTACGACCCTGTCCTCTGGGCGGTGAAGAATGAGATCACGGCCGGCACTTCTGCGACGACGTTTTCACCCGCGAATCCCTGCACGCGCGGACAGATCGTGACGTTCCTGTACCGCGATCTCGCAAAATAAATTCAATGAAAAAGGACCCGCTCAGCGGGTCCTTTCAGTCTGTCAAAGAACCCGGCGTAATACTCAGGCAAAACACCGGGAATTTTCGTAAATTGGGGAAAAGAAGGCCAAAATCGAGGCAAAACAGGAGCTGTCCCAGCTCCAATTTGCCAGCTTTTTCAGATTCATGGCAGCATATTTGAGCCTCACCCAATTTGTTACATGGGCCAGGCCTCGGTGGTGTGTATAACGCATAGCGT
>JAZQDI010000159.1:0-12497 GCA_045546715.1 Oscillospiraceae bacterium
GGGCGCCTTCCGCCCGGACGAGCGCGTGCTCTTCCTGCACTCCGGCGGCGCGGGCGGCCTGTTCGCCGTGGAGATGTAATAAAAAGCCTCGCAGAGTTCGCGGCTCGGATGCCGCGAATCCATTCCTATCGATTATCCGGCGACATGTGCGGCGGAAAATCTCCCTGAGGCGCGGCAAATGCCGCGCCCTCGCGCCGACCAACCGAGGCAGCGCTTGCCGCGATGAAGCGCGAGTCTTCCCGTCAAAGGGCGAAGTCCTTTGATGGGATCAAAAAAACCTGCTGCAAAGCAGCAGGCTTTTTTGGTTTTATCCCTCCGGAGCCGGCGCGGTGGTGGCGGCGGGCGGCGCTGCGGTGGGCGCAGCCGTGGGCGCGGGCGCCGCGGTGGGCGCGGCCGAGGGCTTTGCCGACGGCGAGGGTGACGCGGAGGGCTTCGGCGTGGCAGAGGGCTTCGGCGTGGAAACGGAGAGGTTTCCGAAGATGCCGGTGGGCTTGCCGACCTCGGGCGTCGGGAAGGACTTATACGGCAGGTTCGCGTGGATCGGGCCCATGACGTCGTGCCAGATCTGCGCAGCGGGGTTGCCGTAGACGACGATCTTCTCGTTCGTGTCGTAACCCGTCCAGACGGCGGCGACATAGTATGGCGTGAAGCCGACGAACCAGCGGTCGAAGTCCGCGGTGGTGGTGCCGGTCTTGCCGGCGACGGGCATGTTCGACAGTCTCGCCTCGGTGCCGGTGCCGGCGTTGACGGCGTTGAAGAGCATGTCGGTCATGTTCCAGGCGACGTTCTGCTTAAAGGCGGTGATCGTGCGGGCCGGGTTTTCGAGCACGACGTTGCCGGCGGAATCCGTCACATAGTTGAACGTGCGGGAATAGGTGAAGGTGCCGTCGTTGACGAAGGCGCTGTAGGCCTGCGCCATCTCGCGCACGGTGATGCCGTTGGTGAGCTGGCCGAGGGAGAGCGGCGCGTAGTCGCAGTCCGCGTCCACGAGACTGGTGACGCCGAGCTTCTCCTTCAAAAACTGGAAGGACACCTGCGGCGTGAGCTTGTCGAGAATCTGGGCGGAGACGGTGTTGAGCGAGCGCTGCAGCGCGCGGCGGATGGTGATGACGCCGGAGTTGCCGCCGCCGGAGTTTCTCGGATACCAGCTCGTGCCCTTGAGCTTGATGCTGCTCGAGTCGTTCACGAGCGTGTTCTGCGTGATGAGGCCGAGCTCCATGGCGGGGCCGTAGGTCGCAATCGGCTTGATGGACGATCCGGGCGGGCGCTGGGACTGCGTGGCGCGGTTGGTGCCGAAGTTGATGGTCTTCGCGCCCGTGCCGCCGCAGAGGGCGGGAATCTCGCCGGTGTAGGGATCGACGATGACGATGGCGGACTCAAACTGCTGACCGGAGGCGCTCGTTCCCACCGGGAGGGCGGAGAGGTTGGTGTATTCCGCGTCGACAATCTGCTGGATCGCGGGGTCGAAGCAGGAATAGACCTGATAGCCGCCGGAATAGAGCAGCTGGCGCGCCGTGTCGCGGCTGACGCTGCGGTCGGCCATGAGGGCGCGGATGACGTCCTCGATGACGGTCTCGGCGTAGTAGCTGTAGACCGTGTTGACATTCTCCTCCGCCTCGGTGTGCACAAAGACCGGCTCGGACGCCACGGCCTCGTCGTGCTGCTCCTTGGTGATGAACTCGAGCTCATACATCTTGTCGAGCACGTTGATGCGGCGTTTGTTGTTGTTCTCCGCGCTGATGAACGGGTCATAGCGCGAGGGGTTGTTCGTGATACTCACGATGCTGGCGCACTCCGAGAGCGTGAGCTCCGAGGGCTGCTTGCCGAAATAGGTCTCGGCGGCGGTGGCAATGCCGTAGGACCCTTCGCCGAAGTAGATGACGTTGAGGTACCACTCCATGATCTCTTCCTTGCTGTAGTTCTTCTCAAACTGCAGCGCCTGGAAGATTTCGAGCAGCTTGCGCTGCACGGTGATGTCATCCTGATGCGTCAGATTCTTAATGAGCTGCTGGGTGATGGTCGAGCCGCCGAAATCGTTGCGCATGCCGAGGAACATGTTCACAAACGCGCCGGTGGTGCGGTACCAGTCCACGCCCTTGTGACTGTAAAAGCGCTGGTCCTCGATGGCGACGGCCGCGTGCTCCAGATCCTTCGGAATCTCGTCATAATCCACCCAGACGCGCTTTTCCAGACTGGAGAGACCGACGAGCTTCTGCCAGCCGCCGTTTTCATCCTGATAGAGGATGGAGCTTGTGAGCGACACGGTGAAGTCCTCGAGCTGCACGTCCAGCTCCGTGGAAAGACAGGTCTTGACGTAATAGGCAAAAATGCACATAAACAGCAGAGCCGTAACCACAAAGATCAGAAAGATGGTTCCGATCGTGCGAAGGACGGAGCCGGCCACGCTCGCCGTGGCGGTCGCGGTCCCGCTGGCGACGCTGCGGGCCTTGCCGGAACGTTGGTCACGAGATGACATTTGCGTGCATACACCTCCCTTGCGAAAAAAGACAATAGGAACAGGATATCTCGAAATAGTATAACACAGATTGTCAATCCCGCACAATTACTTTATTAAAAATTCAGAATTGGGGAATGATCTGTAGGGGGCGCCGAGGTCGTCGCCCCTGCAGAAAGGGGAGCGAATCATGACACGTCGGCAAATCCTGTTCAGTTTCCTCACCGCCGTGCTTGCGGTGATCGCCGTGTGGTCGGCGGCGGTGTGCGCGGGGACGTTTCGGCGCGAGACTGCGGCGCCCATGAGCTATGACGGCGCGAAGGCCGCTTTTGTTCTGCGCGATTATGAGGGCTATGTCTCGGTGTTTTCGCCCGCCTCGCCGGACGATCCGCTGCAGATCACGGCCATTCGCACCGGGCAGCTGCGCCGCGCCGACCAGAAGCTGCTGCAGGGCGGGCTCACCGTGGGCAGCCGCGAGCAGCTGCTCCTGCTGCTGGAGGATCTCGGGGACTGACAGACTTTTCCCTTGATTTCCGTATTGGAATCGGTTACAATAGAACCAGCGAAAGAGAAAGGAGGCGGCGGCATGTACGAAGAACCGGGCATGGATCTGCTGACCATCGAGGACGAAAACGGTGAAACCTTTGATCTGGAGGTGCTGGGCTCCTTCGAGGTCAACGGTCAGGAATATTTGGCCTCCCTTCCCGCGGATATGGAGGAAACCGATCCGGATTACGGCATCATTCTCCTGCGCATCGAAGAAGAGGACGGCATGGAGGTCTATGCCTCCATCGACGATCACGACGAGCTGGATCTGGTCTATGAGACCTATATGCAGATCCTCGAGTCGGACGAAGACGCGGAATAACCCATCGCAGTCAAGTCCTGCGTTGTGCGTGGAGCCTTTTGGCTCGGAGCCCATTTAGACCCACATCTCTTATAAGGGACGCCGGATCAACTCCCGCCGGGGATTGCAGGCCTCCCGGGACGGCTTGGACCGCTCCTGGACGTTGGAAGCAAAGAAGCGGCGGGGAGGCGACCCACCTGCTCTTCGTGCAGGTTATATTTGGGCTCACACGGCAATCGCGGGGTGTCCCCCGGCAGTTCACGCTGCCGGGGGATTTTTTTAGTTTGATGTAGGGCGGTCCCTTGGGGCCTCCTTGTTCCGTCCTCTTCGGCGGTTGTTTCCAAACGGCGGCGGCAAGTCACCGCCCTACAGATCCTGTTTCGGTGCGGATTATGATTTCACAACGGGCGGCCGGGGTCGTCCGCCCCTACGGTTCTCTCCTAGACTGACTAGACTGACTAGACAAGGTATTATATAAATAGTAAAACAGAAATAAAATATATAGGAAACCACGTCAAGTCCGTCAGTCAGTCTAGGTTTGTCATTGCAGAGGATGAGGGCGTTTCGCGCCACGTCGCGCACGCAGAAAGCGGTGCGCGCGGGATTTCACAGCTGGACGGCGCTTCATTCTTGTGGTATAATCCCATGCACTATCTGAAAATGAGTGATTTGCAATGAAACAGAAATTCATCGGCGACCGGGCGTTTTACCGGCGGGTCTTCGCCGTGATGATCCCGGTGCTGATCCAGCAGGTGATCACCAACTTCGTCAGTCTTCTGGACAATCTCATGGTCGGCCAGATCGGCACGGAGCCGATGAGCGGCGTCGCCATCGTGAACCAGCTGCTGTTCGTCTTCAACCTCTGCATCTTCGGCGGCATGGCGGGCCCCGGCATTTTCACGGCGCAGTTTTTCGGCAAGGAAGACGAGCAGGGCGTGCGCTACACGTTCCGCGCCAAGTGGTATGTCGGCGTCGGTTCGATCGCAGTCGCGCTCGCGGTGCTCCTCCTCGGCGGGACGGAGCTCATCTCCCTGTTTCTCCACGAGGGCGAGGCGGGGCTCGATCTCGCCGAGACCCTGCGGCAGGGCGAGGGCTATCTCGCCGTGATGCTCTGGCAGCTGCTGCCGTTCGCGGCGGTGCAGGTCTACGCGAGCACGCTGCGCGAGACGGGCGAGACCATGGTGCCCATGACGGCGGGACTCATCGCCGTGGGCGTGAATCTCGTGTTCAACTACATTCTCATCTTCGGCAAGCTCGGCGCGCCGGTTCTCGGCGTGCGCGGCGCCGCGATTGCGACAGTGCTCGCCCGGCTCGTGGAATTTGCCATCGTCGCCGTCTGGACACACACGCACCGGGAGCGCTGCGGCTTCATCCGCGGCGCCTACGCCTCTCCCAGAGTGCCGGGCGCGCTCTTAAAGCAGATGGCCGTGATGGGGCTTCCCCTGCTCATTAACGAGGTGCTCTGGTCCGGCGGCATGACGACACTCAACCAGTGCTATTCCCTGCGCGGGCTCGAGGTCATCTCCGCGCTGAACATTTCGAGCACGGTCTCGAACCTCTTCTTCTGCGCCTTTTTCGCCATGGGCACGACCGTGAGCATCATCGTCGGGCAGCATCTCGGCGCGGGACGGCTGGAGCAGGCCGTGGACGAGGACCGAAAGCTCATTGCCTTTGCCGTGGCGCTCTGCACCGTTGTCGGCGCCGTGATGGCGCTCATCTCCCCGCTCGTGCCGGAGCTCTATAACACGACGAGCGAGGTCAAGCGCCTCGCCGTGGAGCTGCTGCAGGTCTGCAGCGTGATGATGCCGTTTTTCGCCTTCACGAACGGCTGCTATTTCACGCTCCGCTCCGGCGGCAAGACGCTCATCACCTTCCTGTTTGACAGCGCGTTCGTCTGGGGCGTGTGCATCCCGACGGCGTTTATCCTCAGCCGGTACACCGCCATGCCGATTCTGCCCATGTACATCCTCGTGCAGAGTCTGGAAATTCTCAAGTGCACCACCGGGTTCCTGCTCGTGAAGAGCAAACGGTGGGTGAACAATCTGGTGGAGACGTGAATGCGGAAATGCAGGGCGGTCCCTTGGGGCCGCCGTCTTCCCTGTTATCCCGAGCTTGCCGAGGGATCTTGGCAGAGCAGTACTGCGGAGGCAAGATCCTTCGACTCCGCTTCGCTCCGCTCAGGATGACAATAGGGGGCGACGACCTCGGCGCCCCTACAGCATCCCCCTTCCCCCAGAGGGGGAAGGTTTAAGGGGTGCGGCGTCATTTCCAAAACAAAATAGATCCTTTTCCACGCAGTCGGTTCGATCAGAACCGGCTGCTTTTTCCATATTTTTCAGTAATTAGGCAAATATAGAATGCAACCGGCAATAGTTTCGTATTAGGATACCAAAATCTATGAATGGAATACCATAAATCAGTAAAATAGTAAACAGGGGTGATATTCGTGCTCTACACCGCCTTTGGCGAGAATCTCAAAACGCTCCGCACCGCCCGCGGGCTGACACAGAAGGAGCTTGGAGACCGCGTTGGTCTGAGCAAGGCCGTCATCAGCAAGTACGAAAACGCGCTGGGATACCCCACGCTGGACATGGTCATCACACTGGCCTCCTTCTTCGGCGTGACCACCGATCACCTGCTGGGCGTGAAGCACCAGAAGATCGCGGACGTATCCGGTCTGTCAGACTGGCAGCTCAACGCTGTGCTCACGGTGATTGACGCATTTCGGCACGAGAACTGACCCCGGTCTTTTTTTTGCTTAAAACCGTAAATTTGGGAGGATTTTCCATTGAAGTTTTCTGACATGCCCTACACCCGGCCGGAGCTGGCCGAGATTGAGGCGCAGCTGAACGAACTGATTGACGCGCTGCACTCGGCGGAGGACTACGCCGCCGCGCGCGAGGCGTTTCTGAAAAAAGACAAACTCATGCGCCATGTGGACACGGCGCTCACGCTCGTGAGCGTCCGCCACAGCATCGACACGCGCGACGAATTTTACGACGCGGAGCAGACCTACTGGAACGAAAAGACCCCGGAGCTGCAGGAGTATCTGCAGCGCTGGACGGAGGCTCTGCTGGAAAGTCCCTTCCGCGACGAATTTGCAAAAGAATTCGGCGAGATCATCTTCATCAACGCCGAGCTCGACAAAAAGAGCTTCTCGCCCGAGATCATCCCGGAGCTGCAGAAGGAAAACGATCTCGTGCAGGAATATGAAAAGCTGATTGCCAGCGCCCAGATCCCCTTCCGGGATGGGGTTTATACAATCAGCCAGCTCTCTCCATTTAAAAATGACGCGGACGACGAGATTCGTCTCGCCGCATGGAAGGCCGAGGGCCGGTGGTACAAGGATCATCAGGCGGATCTCGACCGCATTTATCACGAGCTGACCCAGCTGAGAAACGCCATGGGCGTGAAGCTGGGCTACGGCGGATACACACCGCTCGGCTACTACCGCATGCAGCGAAACTCCTACACCAAGGAGGACGTTGAGGCCTTCCGCAAGCTGGTGGTGGAGTATCTCGTGCCGGTGGCGGATCAGGTCTTCCGCGATCAGGCAAAGCGTCTCGGCAAGGAATATCCCATGAGCTTTGCCGACAACGCCCTGCTCTTCCGCTCCGGCAACCCGAAGCCGCAGGGCACGGCGGACGACATTCTCGCCGCGGGCAGAAAGTTCTATGACGAGCTCAGCCCCGAGACGAGCGAGTTTTTCCGCATGATGCTCGACAATGAGCTGCTCGACGTGCTCTCCACCGAGGGCAAGCAGGGCGGCGGCTACTGCACGAGTCTGCACGACTATGAGGTGCCCTTCATTTTCGCCAACTTCAACGGCACGAGCAGCGACGTGGAGACCGTGACGCACGAGGCGGGCCACGCCTTTGCCGACTGGTACAACCGCAAGCGCGTCCCCATGGACACGATCTGGCCCAGTCTGGAGGGCTGCGAGGTGCACTCCATGAGCATGGAGTTTTTCGCCTGGCCGTGGGCCGAGGGCTTCTTCGGGCCGGACACGCGCAAGTTTTATTACAGCCATCTCGCCGGGTCTCTCACCTTCATCCCCTACGGGACGATGGTCGATCACTTCCAGCACATCGTCTATGAGCGTCCGGACATGACGCCGCGCGAGCGCCACGACGTGTGGAAAAAGCTGCTCGGCATCTACATGCCCTGGCAGAAGCTCGACGGGGACATCCCGTTCTATTCCGAGGGCGAGGGCTGGCAGCGCCAGCACCACATTTACAGCTCTCCGTTTTATTACATCGACTACTGCCTCGCGCAGACCGTGGCGCTGAGCTTCTGGGCGCGGATTCAGAAGGACCCCAAGGATGCCTGGAAGCACACATGGCCTATACCGAGCAGGGCGGCAGCGTGGTGTTCACGGAGCTGTTAAAGAACGCGGGGCTGGACAGCCCGTTTGAGCCCGCCTGTCTCAAGGAGGTCTGCGAGGCGGCGGCCAAGTGGCTGCGGGACTACGACCTCACGGGCATCGAATAAATGAGCGCGGAGGATCGGCGCCGCCACAAGGCGCATCTGGATCAGCACATCAAGGACGCACAGGGCGAATATCATTACGTCGGCGACTGGTATGCCGTCTCCGGCGGCTGGCGGGCGCTCCTGCCCTTCACGGTGTGGAGTCTCATGGCCACCGGCGCGGTCATCGCCGCCGGGTGCGTGGACTTTCCGGGTCTGCGCAACACATGGTATGTCATTCTCCCCTATCTCGCCGTGATCTGCGCGCTCTTCGCTTTCTGGTGGAACGCGGGGAGACTGCTCTTCTCTGCGGGCCGGGTCAAGACCTTTGCCTGGGAGAAAAGCGGCTTTCAGATCGCGCCGCTCTCCGTCACGGTGATCGTGTTTCTCGCGCTGCTCGCCGTCACGGCGGGGATTTATCTCGCGCGCCATGGCGCCGCGCACGCCGTCGCGTTTTATGCGCTGCTCGCTCTCGCCGCAGTGAGCGCCTTCTTCGCCCGCCGCGCGTTTCTGGCGCAGAAGTGGGAGAAGGAATGAGATTGGAACGGGCGATTCGTGAATCGCCCCTATGGATTCTCTCATACACCGCCGGAATGGCGGCAGCATAATGGTTTCTCTGGCGAAAGCCATGGAAATATACTCTGTCTTTGAGTTCCAAAGAGTTTCGGTGGTTAAAGACTCTGCGGAACGCAAAAATTACTAAGGAGGACAAGTAAAAGTGAAAAGAACCATCGCACTCGTGCTGGCTCTCGTGCTGTGCCTGGCCCTGTTTGCGGGCTGCGGCTCCAAGCAGCAGGCCAGCGGCAGCGAGGAGCCTGCTGCCAGCGGTGATAAGCCGCTGGTCGTCGGTTACTCCAACTTCTCCAGCAAATTCTCCCCGTTCTTCTCCGAGACCGCTTATGACCAGGACGTCTGGGCAATGACCGCTGTCAATCTGCTTGAGACCGACCGTCAGGGCGCCATCGTGGAGAAGGGCAAGACCGGTGAGACCCGTCCCTACAACGGCACGGACTACACCTACAACGGCATTGCCGACCTGACCATCACCGAGAACGCGGACGGCACCATCGCCTATGACTTTGATCTGCGCGACGACGTGCTCTTCTCCGACGGCGAGAAGCTCACCGCGGACGACGTCATCTTCTCGATGTATGTTCTGAGCGACCCGACCTATGACGGCAACAGCACGTTCTTCGCGCTGCCCATCGCCGGCATGGAAGAGTATCGCTCCGGCATGGAGAGCCTCTACAGCCTGATCCTCGCCGCCGGTGAGGACAACAGCGACTTCACCCTCTGGACCGAGGAAGAGCAGACTGCGTTCTGGGAAGCCTACAACAAGGCCAGCGAAGAGTTCGCGCAGAGCATTGCTGATTTCTGCATCGCCAACGGCTACAACGAAGAGGGCGACTCCATTGCCAAGTGCGCTGCCAACTGGGGCTACGAGCTCAAGGAAGACGCCACCGCGGCTGACTTCTGGGCTGCCATGATGGAAGCTTATGAGAACGACATTCCGACCCTCGTCTCCACCGAGGTGGCTGACGTCGAATGGGATGAGCTCTTCCCCGACTTCGCCGACTACACCAAGGGCATCAAGACCGGCAACAGCGCCGACAGCATCAAGGGCATCGAGAAGACCGGCGATTACTCCGTGCGCGTGACCCTGACCAAGGCTGACGCTCCCGCGATCTATCAGCTCGCCGTGACCGTCGCCCCGATGCACTACTATGGCGACGCTTCCCTCTATGACTATGACAACAACCAGTTCGGCTTCCCCAAGGGCGACCTCTCCAGCGTGAAGGCCAAGACCACCGAGCCCATGGGCGCCGGCCCCTACAAGTTTGTGAAGTTCGAGAACGGCGTTGTGTACTTCGAGGCCAATGACAGCTACTTCAAGGGCGCTCCGAAGACCAAGCTCATGCAGTTCCTCGAGTCGAACGACAAGGATAAGCTCAATGGCGTCACCACCGGCACCATCGACATCACCGATCCCAGCTACTCCAAGGACACCGTCGACGCCATCAAGGCCGCCAACGGCAATGACGACGTCAACGGCGACGTGATCACCACCAACACCGTCGATAACCTCGGCTACGGCTACCTCGGCATCAGCGCCAAGGCCGTGAACGTGGGCGGCGACATCGCCTCCGACGCTTCCAAGAACCTCCGCAAGGCCTTTGCGACTGTGTTCTCCAACTTCCGTGACGTGACCGTCGACTCCTACTACGGCGCCGGCGTTGCCTCCGTCATCAACTACCCGATCTCCAACACCAGCTGGGCCGCTCCGCAGTCCACCGACGCTGACTACGCCATCGCCTTCTCCAAGGACGTTGACGGCAACGACATCTACACCTCCGACATGGACGACGCCGCCCGCGAGGAGGCCTGCCTGAAGGCCGCTCTGGGCTTCTTCGAGGCTGCCGGCTACACCGTCGCTGACGGCAAGCTGACCAAGGCTCCCGACGGCGCCAAGATGAGCTACGAAGTCTGGATCCCGGCCGACGGCGCCGGCGACCACCCCTCCTTCATGATGCTCAACCTCGCCAAGGACGCTCTGGCCAAGATCGGCATGGAGCTCGTCGTGAAGGATCTCGCCAACTCCGCTGACCTCTGGACCGGCATCGAGGCCGACCAGGTTCCCATGTGGTGCGCCGCTTGGGGCGCCACGCCTGACCCGGATATGTATCAGATCTACTACTCCGGAAGCCAGGGCGGCGAAGCCGGCGGCTCCAACTACATGTATGACATCGCCGACGAAGAGCTCGACAAGCTGATCGTTGAGGCGCGTCAGAGCATGGACCAGTCCTTCCGTAAGCAGATGTACAAGAGCTGCCTCGACATCATCGTCGACTGGGCAGTTGAGATCCCTGTGTACCAGCGTCAGAACGCGATCATCTTCTCCACCGAGCGCGTGAACATGGACACCGTGACTCCCGACATCACCACCTACTACAACTGGTACGCCGAGATTCAGAATCTGGAGCTCAACTAAAATTTAGCGTTACCCCGGTTGGGAGGGGAGCAATCCCCTCCCAATTTCGTATCTGCATTGTGATGAATCACGGCGCAGACATACGCTTTCAGTCCTGAATGAATTGCTGAATCGTTCAACAATTCCTTGAGTATTGAAATGACTCAAAAAGAAAGAAAACCCGGAAGAACACACGCTTCCGGGCGAGAGGTGTGATCGAAAAGTGTGGAAGTATATCCTGAAGCGCGTGCTTCTGAGCGTCGTGATTCTGTTCTTCGTGGCGTTCATCATCTACGCTCTGATGCGCTGTCTCCCCACAAGCTACATCGAGAACATGGCGCGGCAGAAATCCATGCAGCCCGGCTCGAAGAGCTTTGAGGAATGGATGGCGCAGCTGGCTGGTGCGTACAATCTCGACAAGGGCATCATCCCCGGCTTCTTCGGCTGGCTCGGCTCGATGCTCCGCGGCGACTTCGGCGACAGCTGGAAGTGGACCATCCCGGTCGTGGACGAGTTTAACAAGACCGTCTGGCTCAGCTTCGTGATGGGCGCAGTGAGCTTCTTCTTTGAGCTCATCATTGCCATCCCCCTCGGCGTCATCGCGGCGACGAAGCAGTATTCCAAGACGGACTATACCATCTCCGTCATCGCGCTGGCGGGCATCTCGCTGCCGACGTTCTTCTTCGCGTCGCTGTTAAAGCTCGTCTTCTCCGTGAAGCTCGGCTGGTTTGACCTCTACGGTCTCGTCGGCCGCAACTACAACCAGCTCTCCGCCTGGGGACAGTTCCTCGACAAGGCGAACCATCTGGTCCTGCCGATCATCGTGCTCGTCGTGGTGAGCATGGGCTCGCTCATGCGTTACACCCGCACGAACATGCTCGAGGTCTTGAACGCCGACTACATCCGCACGGCCCGCGCGAAGGGTCTGTCGGAGCGCAAGGTCATCTACAAGCATGCCTTCCGCAACACGCTCATCCCGATCGTGACAATCGTGGGCGGCTCCCTGCCCGGCCTCTTCGCCGGCGCCCTCATCACGGAGACGCTCTTCTCCATCCCCGGCATCGGCTTTGCGTCCTACCAGTCCATGGTCGCGGGCGACATTCCGTTTTCCATGTTCTATCTGATGTTCATGGCGGTGCTGACGCTGCTCGGCAACCTGCTGGCGGACATTCTGTACGCGGTGGTAGACCCCCGCGTGCGCATCTCGTAAGAAAGGAGTGCTGTGAATCATGAGTGATAAGAACGATATGAACTTTGAACCGACTCCCGTGTATCCTCATTCGGTTCCCGAGAAGGCGGCTCGCCGCCACGCGGAGAAGATCACCGAGGACGCGGTGAAAAACAGCAGCGCTTCTTCTCCGAACAGCGACGACAACAACGAGCAGTACTCCCTGAACGACGACCGCCGCGTGCAGGTGCTCAGCCCGGGCGCGCTCGTGGCAAAGCGGTTTTTCCGCAACCGTCTGGCTGTGACGGGCATGATCATTCTGCTCGCCATGTTCCTCTTCTCCTTCGTGGGCGGCCTCGTCTCCCCGTATAAGCAGGACCAGAAGTTCTACCGCGTGGATCTGCAGGAGAAGGACTACGCCGGCGTGGTGAAAAACAGCGACCTCGTCTACACCGTGGCGGACGACAGTCTCTTCAAGGGCCCCGTGCAGGCGCAGACACTGCTGAACATCATGCGCGGCAATGAGAGCTTTGAATACAACGGCTCCACCTATGATCTTGAGAAAATCAACGACGAATTCTATGTGATCTCC
>JAZQDI010000160.1:0-56243 GCA_045546715.1 Oscillospiraceae bacterium
CTTTTGCCCCAAAGTAATCTCTTAGATTATGTAGTGATGCTGTCGCCAAACCATCTCTGCATAATCTTAGAGAATTATTTGCCAAGGCTTTTTTATTCACCCCTGGTAAAACCAGGGGTTTTGTCATGCTAAAAGCGCCAAAGAGAGGGTGCAGAAAACCTTTCGGTTTTCCGCACCCTCAAATCAGGTGGCGGTGGTATTGACTTCCTCTCTCGGCCCTCCTGTAACGGAGGGCCGGACTTGTGTTGGATCAATCATCTCGCCTGTTTCTTTTTCTACTTCCTCCGCTGCCTCCCATCGAGCGGAGCTGTATTTTTTCGTTACGTTAGGCAGGATTTATTTGATAATCTTGCCATAGCGCATGAGCATGGTAGCTACCTGTGCGCGGCTGGCGTCCGTTTCCGGGCTGAGCTTGTCATTTCCCACGCCGGTGATCAGTCCAGCGTTGACCGCCCACTGCATCCCGTCATAGGCCCAGCGTGAAATATGCTCAGCGTCCAAGTAGATGCCCAGATTGATTTTGCTTGCCGGTATCTTGTCTGTACCCTTGTACTTGGCATATCGCCACAGGATCGTGGCAAGCTGCTCCCGGCTCACATTGTCGTTTGGGGCAAAGCGTTCCGCACTGTAACCGTCCACAATACGCTCAGACGCCGCCCATCGGACCGCCTCGGTGTACCATGTATCAGACGGCACATCGGCAAATCTCGTGGTATCATTCACCACGGGCTCGCCCTCCATACGCCAAAGCATGGTAACGATCATAGCGCGGCTGGTGGAGCTGTTCGGCGCAAACATCTGATCGCTGACACCGTTCATAATTCCATTTTCCAGCGCAAAGTGAACGCCATCGTGATACCAGGCCACGCAATCCAAATCCTCATAGGCCGCCATAACGCAGCCGCCATCGCCCGGGCAATCTTTAAAACCTGTTTTCCATTCCGTTTCCGGCTCAGGAGAAGGCTTTGGTTCCGGCTCCGGCGAAGGGGACGGCTTAGAAGATGGCTGCGGTTGGGGTTCGCCGGACGGCTCCGGGTCGGGCGTTGGCTCAGGCGCAGGGTCTGGCGACGGTTCCGGCGTTGGGTCCGACTCTCCCGTTAAGGCTTCCACACACCCGGCGATATTCAGGATGCCGTAGCCGTAATAATCGTCATAGCCCTCCGCGCCTTGGTCCGTTGCCGTTTCCGATAGGATCTGCATGATTTGGCGCGGCGTCAACGAGGGATCGCAGCTTCGCATCACAGCCGCCGCAGCCGTTACATACGGAACAGCGAAGGAGGTGCCGCTTGCCGTCACATAGCCTCCCAAATGCCCTGTGGTCTTTACGTTCACGCCGGGCGCGGTGAGAAAAACGCTGTCATTGCGGTTCGAGTGGTAGTACACGCTTCCATCCTGATCCACCGCCCCCACGCCGACAACGCTGTCATACGCCGCCGGGTAATACAGGCTCCTTGTCCCGTTGTTGCCCACCGCGGACACGATCAAAACGCCTTGTTCCTCCGCGTAGTCCACAGCCTCCTTCAGGGATTCAAACTCTGACGTGATGCCGAGACTCAGGTTCAGAATGTCGCAGTCATAGTCGTTGATCCCGCCATAAATTGCGCGGCACACAGTGCTTACCATTACCGCTTTGCCGTCCGTGACCTTCAAAGGGACTATCTCCGCACCGGTCGCAACCCCGATGGCACCGTTTTCGCCGGCGCCGGAAATCAGACCGGCGACGAGGGTCCCGTGGCCGTAGGCGTCGATGGTGTTATCCGTGTCCGCATCCTCCAAATAGTTGTGGCCGGGTAGAAGATTGCCCGTCAGGTCCGCATGGGGATTGATCCCGGAGTCGAGGATGCCGATCCGAAGGCCCCGGCCCGTGTAGTTCTGTTCAAAAGCCGCGTCCGCTTGGATGAGGGCAAGGTCCCATTTGTCATCCTCGTACCAGGGCGAAGCCGTTTCGTCCAGAAGCGTCATCACCCCGTCCGGCTCATACCATTCCAGCAGGCCCGCGCTTCTCAGCCGGTTCATCTCAGCTTCTGTGACTACATCGAAGGGAACGCTGTCGTCCTCCATGAGCCAGGCGGCGCTTTCCTTGTATTTGACGATGTACTCGGTTTCCGTTTCGCTGGCCGCGCTTGCCGGTACGCCGTTTACAAGGCTCACGACAATCAAAACAGCCGCGATCCAAGCGTTCTTTCCGCGTTTCCGACCCATCGGCACACCTCTTTTCTGCTTTTTCTACTGCGTCGAAGTCCATCCGCAGTTCTTTCAAAATGTTTCCCTGTGAAGGTCCTCCCAGCCCGAAAGCCGGGAGGATCGTTTCATGGAATGTTACTGTGTGATCGAATCGTAGCGCATAAGCATGGTGGCCACCTGTGCGCGGCTGGCGTCCGTCTTGGGGCTGATCTTGCCGTTGCCGGTGCCGTTGATGATTCCGGCGTCCACGGCCCAACGGAATGCCTTGACTGCCCAATCGGAGATGTGCCGCGTGTCGTCAAAGTCCTTCAGCGGCTTCATCTCACCCTCGCTGGTGTCAATGCCCTTATAGTTGGAGTAGCGCTGGAGGATGGTGACAAGCTGCTCACGGGTTAAATCGTCCTCCGGGCCAAACTTGCCGCCTCCGTAGCCGTTCACGATCTCGTTTTCTGCTGCCCAAATCACAGCGTCAGTGTACCAGGTATCGGCCTTCACATCGTTAAACGGATTCTCTGCGGTAATTTCCGGCTCACCCTCCATACGGTAGAGCATGGTGACGATCATGGCGCGGCTGGTTGTGCCGTTCGGGTCAAACTTGTTGTTGCCCACACCGATCATCACGCTGTTTTCCAGCGCCCAATGGACGCCATCGTGATACCACGAGCTCTTGTCCAGATCGGTGAACGGGGTCATCGGGCAATCGTCATCCCTGGCGCAGGCTCCCAGCAGCGTTTCGTCATAGGTCAAAACGTAGTTGGAGAAGTACGTCAAGGTGAAGGTGACGGTATCGGCAGTTGCCGTTGTGAGAATCCATGTCTTGCCGCCCTCGTCGGCCACATACCAGACCTCGATGCCGCCCGGCTGCTGGCCGTCCTTGACCTTATAGGTCACTTGGATCGTGGCCTTGCCGCCGCCGAAGTCGGTAATGCGCTTGTTGTCGCTGGTCAGGTAGATGTCATACACCGCCTGCACATCCAGATCGGCCACGGCATCCTTCTGCTTTGCGTTCAGCTTATTCTCCGTGATCAGGTCCACATTGAGCTTCAGTTCCTTGCCGGTGGTCTGCTCCGCAATCGCGGCCAGCGCCTCCGGGTCGAAGGTCACGGTGCTGTTCGGCAGCTTAATGGTCAGGCCCTCGCCGCTCGTTTTCATGGCATCGCTGATGGTCTTGACGGTCTCAGCGGGGATGCTGACGGCGGTGACGGTCTCCGGCAGGCTGCTCAGATCAATGGTGACTGCGACGGTTTCCTGCGCCTTGCCTACGACCTCCTCCATCTGCGCCTCAGTCGGCGCGGTGACGGTGGCGGTGTTGCCGCTCACTTTAGCGGTGACAGATACCGCGCCCTCGTCGGAGGAAACCTTCACGGTGATATCCGTTGTGGACGGTGTGCTGGGACTGGGGCTGGGTGTTCCGCCGGAACCAACCTTGACTGTTGTTGAAACCGCGCTGCCGTAGGGCAGGAGCGTGGCCGTCAGAGTGGTGGTGCCGTTTTTCAGACCGGTGACATTACCGCTCTCGTCCACGGTGGCGATGCTGGGATCGGCCACAGAGTAGACCACATTGCCCTTGTCCAGGAACACATTGGAGTCAAAGTCCAGGGCCACCTGCTGAGAGCCGCCTGCGCTCAGACTGATGGCGCTGCCGCTGTTCAGCTTCAGATTCATTGGCTCGGCCAGCCGCACAAGCTGCTGATTGCTCTCCTCAACAACGCTGCCATTCGCGTCGGTCACCACGAGCTCGATTGCGTCGTAGCCGCAGTACCGGAACACGCTGGCGGGAATATCCACCAACACGTCGCCCTCGTAAACTGTGTCCTGCGGCAGCGCGTATTTGTCGATGCCCTCAACCTTTTCCAGCAGGGTCTTGGCCTTCAGCTCGCTTGTGATATCCTTGCTGTAGAGCACGCCCGTCTCCAGGTTGCCGTAGCGGTCGCTGTCCAGATCGCCGTACAGGCCCACCAGACGGAGCTCCACCTTGGTGCCGTCCTCGGCGTCGGCGTTGCCTGTGTTCGCCGCCTTGAAATCAACCCGGAACTGATCGCCCTCCTGCGTAACGTCCGTCAACTCAAGGGCGTAGGCCGGCGCTGTCTCAAACACATCGGAATAGGATTTCACCGAGTCGTAGTAGCTGCCGTCCGGCTTCTTCTCCTTGATGACCGCCTCAATGCTGTACCCCGCCGGGCCGTCCGTCGGGACCGTCCAGTAGAAGGTGGCTTCCTTGGCGGTGTTGACCGTGATGGTGTCGTCGGACGTGATATGCGCGATCTGCTTGCCCTGCTTGCCGTTCTTGTACTCGTAGAAGGTCACGTCCATGCCCTCGGCATCGGTAAGGCCAACGTTCTCGATGGCGGCCTTGACCTTGATGGTCTCGCCGGCCACGGGGGTATCGTCAGAGAAGGTGAACTGCGTGGCCTCCAGAGAGCCCACCTTGTCGCAGCGGGTGACCATCAGGCTGACCGGAGAGTTATACTCGATGGTCGCGGCGTAGTAGTTGCCCTCGGCGTCCTGGGTCAGGCCGATCTTCCCCTCGTCCAGGAGCTTCATCACCTCGGCCTCGCTCTGGGCTGTCTTCTTGGTGTACTGGTTGTGGACGATGATGAGGCCGCCGTCCTTGTCCAGCGCCAGGGCTACACCGTCGTTGAAGGCGTTCTCCCGGGTCAGACGGTAGGGCTTGGACCAGCGGGCGGTCTGGGTGGTGTCGGTGACTGTCGCGCCGTTTTCGGCGGTGCCGGTGATGGTCTTTGCCTCCTGATGGATCAGCGCGGAGGCGTAGATCTCCTGCGCGGTAACGGGACGGGTCTCGCCGATCTCGTTGGTGACTTCATTTGTCACCGTATCCGTCCAGACCACATAGAGGTTATCGTCCTTGTCCGCCATGACCTCGTAGTCGGTAATGTGGATGGCGTCCTCGGTCAAGGCGGAGCCGAAGTCCACCTTCTGCGCCCGGGGCGCATAGGTGATGCCCGTGGCAGCATCGGTGGCAAAGGTGCCGTTGGACTGGACCGCGTAGGTCCAGTCGCTTTCCTTGTTTTCGTCTGGATTGGCGACTGCTGCGACCTTGGCGTTCATCATCTCGGTGACGTTGAGATACTTCAGCGTCTCGCCGTCCTCCCGCCAGAACAGGAAGGTATTGCCGCCGTTGCGGATGAGCTTCGGCGCACCCACCTCCACCTTCCGGGTGGCGGTGACGGGGACGTAGCCGCCGGCGGTGCTGTCATACCGGTCGGTGGTCTCGGTCACGCTGCCGGCCACGTTGACGGCATAGTAGCTGCTGTGTGTCTTGAAGTTGTAGATTTGCAGCCACAGCTCCCGGTCCTCGGCGGTGGAGAGATCAAAGTCCTTATCCACCGTGAAGGCGTAGGTCCCAAAGCCGTTGTAGCCCGCGCAGACCGTCAGGTCGGTGATGGGCGGATCGTTGTAGAAGGTGCCGTCCGCATTCCTCACACGGGTATCAATTAACCGCTGACCCTTCCATGTCGCAAGGCTCTTTTCCTGCGCTGCAGCGTCCTCCGCCGTTTCATTCGGGAAGTAGTAGTCTCTGGCCCAGCCTGCCGCGTGGGTTTGCCCCTTGGTGTCCTTGGCATTGGTCTGGTTGTTATAGAGCATATAGCACAGGAGGCTGTAGGTTTTATTCGGATCCGCGCTGACGCCCACCAGGTCGGTCAGCTTGTCGCCGCCGCCGGTGTACGCCTCGGTGTCCTGGGCGGTCTTGTAGTACACGACGATGTAATCTCCCGTTTCCTGGTCATAGATGGCCTGGGGATAGTCGTCGTAGAAAACATCGTCGGTGAGCTGGGTGATCGAACCAAAGCTCCGACTGGACTTGTCAAACTCCACCGTAAAGATATCGAAGGTGCTCATCACCCGGGCGGGGTCGTCCTCCAGCGCCGCCTGAATGAGCGCGTCGTTGTCGGAACCAATCTCATCCGCAACCGCGTTTTTCAGCGCGTCATACTTTGCGTCCGTGGGAGAGGCCCAGGAGAGGATCACCTTGTCCCCGGCGTCCACCAGACTTGGCTTGCCGTCGGCGGTATGGTCATTCTGCACCGCCCGCGGCACCGTCCAGGTGTCGTTTGCCGCGTCGTAAATCGTCCATTTGAGCTGTGCCGCCATGATGTTGTCCCGGCTGGGTTCGTCGTCCAGAAATACCATCAGGAAGCGGTTGTCGCCGATGCCGACGATCTTGGTGGAGGGCTGGGCGTAGGCGTCCTGCATGATGGGAGTGGACCGCACGGCCTGATACGCCGCCATGAGCTGGCCGTCCCCGGCGACCCACTGGGAATCCACGTGGCCGCTCGTGTGGTAGCGGATGCCGCTGCCGTCATCATCATCCTGGGTCACGCCGTTGATGATCATACCGGCAATGCCGCTCTGGGAGTTCATCTCGATGGTGTTTTTGGTGGTCCATTCGATGATGTCGTTATTATAGGCGTAGTCCTTGAGCTCATAGGTCTTGCTGCGCAGATCGTCGCCGTCCACGTCCTTCTCGGCATTCATCATGGCCCGCAGCTCGGCGATCAGCTCCCTGGCCCGGGCCTGGGCCGAGGCGCTGCCCTTTCCCTTAGAGATGCTGCTTTCCACATAGGTGATGCACTTCGTGGCCCGGCGGTACTCCTGGAAGTAGTACATGAAGCCGCCCGCCAGGGGCAGGGGCCAACTGGCCTTGTACACGTCGATGGAGGTGACGATCAGGTCCAGCGTGCCGGCGAAGGTCGCCTCCGACACATAGCCAAAGTCGCTGTCAAAGAGCTGCGGGTACCATTCGGTCATGTTGTTGCTGTAGCCGAGCTCGAAGGACACCCCGGCGCTCACCCGCATGCCCAGCACCTTATAGAAGCCCACGCCGATGGTGACAGAACCGTAGAATTTGCCGTAGATCTCGCAGTTGAAGCTGAAATCCTGGCCCGTAAGCTCGTCCGTATTGTAGAAGCTGTCCAGCGTCTTTTTGGGGTCGCCCTCGGAACCCAGGAAGAAGGTGATGTTGAAGCCCGCGTCCACATTGATATAGGCCGGAACAAAGACAATGACGAAGGGCCAGGTATAGCCGCCGCTGACGCTGCCTCCGAAGAAGCCGCCCGCGCCCATGTACACCATCTCGTGGCTCTTTTCCTGGGTGCCGTTATTGGTGATCTCCACATAGCCGTAGTCCAGATAGAAGCCGATGAACCCGGAGAAGGTGAAGTGCGGACCGCCAAAATTGTTCTGGAGTTTACTCCTCTGGAAATCCATATTTCCGGGACTATATTGAAAGGTCCCCTTCCATTCACGATAAGCATCGGCGATATCAGTAAGGCGATCTCTCATCATGCTGAGGTTGTTGCTGTATGGATTCCTCTGGCTCTTATAGCCTGAGCCTCCGTTGTAGGTGTAGACCGCGCCCACCATGAAGCGCATCCCGCCGTACTGGGTGGGCACAATGTCAAAGAAGGCGCTGATGCTGCCCCAGTAATTGATATCGTCGTCGTCGTATTCATGGAGATACACAACATCGTCCCCGGCGGCAGCGGACAGGTCCGACCGGAGCAGCTGTGCGGCCTTGGAGACGCCCACGGTGGACGCCACGTCGAAGAACACGTGCACCGCCGTGGTGATCTCCCCCATGTAGGGGAAAGCGCCGAAGCTGTAGCTGTTGTCGTCATCGAGAAGCTTGCCGTCCCCGTCGGTCTGGGGGGTGGCGCCCACCATCTGGGCCACGCTGTCGATGTCAAACTGGAAGGTCTGGGGCTTGTAGTCCGGGTCCGCGAAGACGCCGTAGCCCGTGGACACCGGGTCATAGTGCATATCCTGGTCCGCAAAGGCCGAGAGGGCAACCTTTTTGTCCGTGGTCAGCTGCGCCATGAGCACGTCGCCGTAGGTCCAGTTCTCCGGGGTTTCCGGGGAGAACTTGGCGATGGTCAGGGTAAACACGCCGGTTTTCTCGTTCCAGCTCCAGTCGATGCCGGAGGGCCGCTGCCCCGTATTGCTGGAGGAGAACATCCCGTGAACCTCTCCTGTGGACTGGTTCATAAAGTACAGCGTCACATCCTTGATGTGCTCCTGATAAGTGGTTCCGTTGAGGTCATAGTCCTGCCCCTGGGCCACATTGACGGTGAAGGTGAGCTGCTTGCCGTTCATGGACAGGGCGTTGATGGAGCCGTAGAGGACGCCGATCTGGTCGGCGTAGGCGCTGACGAAATGCGCGCCCTCCTCGGAGAAGGCGTCCACCTTCACCGCGCCCACGTTGGCGGTGACGGCCTCCACGGTCTGCCCCGCGTCGCTGATCTTCGTGCTCTTGGGGGCGGTGGCGGCGGGGACGTTCGCGAGCAGGATGCTGGTGGCGCCGTTATAGGTGACGGTGTAGGTCACCGGCATGCCGGCCAGGGTGAAGATGGCGGGCAGCTCGAAGTGGCCGTTTTCGTCGGTCCAGGTCCCCGCGTCGCCGTAAGTCACGTAGGCGTGGGGGGCCACCACCGAGTTGGCGGCGCTGCGCTGCGACGTCAGGTTGAAGGTAGAGGTGGTCACGGTGCCGCTGATGGAGGCGTAGGTGGGGGTGAAGGATAAGTCGTCCATGAGCGCCCCGTCCCCGTCGTCGGACATGAGCCCGCCGCTGGTCCACACCTGGAGCTTCACCCGGTTGGCGGCGCTGCGCTCCGCCGTGAAGAAGTCCACCGTGGAGCCGCCGGACTGCACCCCGTTGCTCTGGGTCCACAAGGCGATTGCGCCGCTCTTGGCCACGGCTGTCAGGGAAACACGCACGTTGGAGTTGACGTTTTGATAGACGGTGTAGACGTAACTGTCCCCCGCCTCCGCGCGGGTGACGCCCGAGATCGCGAAGAAGCCCTTGGAGGTATCCAGATAATCCAGGGCCGCCTTGCTGACCTCCACCGTCACGCAGTTGCCCTTCTCGGTGAAGGTGGGCTTGAAGGTGTAGTAGGGCAGATCCACCACAACGTGAATGTCTTGCCCGGCGCCGGTGAGGGTCACGCCGTGCTTGCTATTGCCGCTCAGGTAATGGGAGTTCGTCCAATCCTTGACCACACCGGTCTTGCCGCGCTGGCTGATCTGGTAGGTGACGCCGTCCCCCTTCAGGTTGTTTTGGCTGCCGGTGGCGCTGACCACGGTACGGAAGTAGGGAGTGTCGCCCAGATGGTAGGTGTAGGTACCTTCCGTATGGACCTCGGACTCGCTCCGGAAGGCTTTGGCGCTGAGCTCGTCGGAGAAAAAGGCCACATAGTCGATGTCGATCTTGTCGCCGCTCTTGCAGCCCTCCAGCGGGTCCAGGCGCAGCCACTGGATATTGTCCTTCCAGTTTTCGTTGGTGATCTCCACCACATATTCATGCCACGCCCCGTCAGTCGCGATGGGAATATCAAAGCGAGTGTTTCCGATGTTCTTGCCCGCGCTGCCCACGCTGGCAAAGAGCTGCATGGTTTTTGTCGAGCTGCTGTTTCGCGCCCGGATCTTCACCCACTTCACATCGGATGCGCTTGACATGGGGGTATCAATGGAGACGTAGGGGTCGCTGCCGGAGGCCGTGAAGGTGTAATAGTCGTCAGAGCCGTTCTTTCCGCCTGTGTAACTCACCTGATGGATCCAATTGGAGCCCATGTGGCTGTTCATGGCGTTATCTTTGCTGAAGTCCCACAGCAGGTTGGGGGTGGGCGCGGTCATATACAGCGCACCGTTGGAATTCTGCTGCAGCTCCACAGAGGCGTTCTGATACTCGAACACCGGGCGCACGGTGAGTGTGCCCTTATAGAAGTTTCCGCCGTGATCGCATTTGCCGTTGGTGCTCCAGCTAATGAGATTCTTGCCGCTCAGCGCGTTGATGTTGTCCGCGTTCATATCCACGGTGATGGTGGCGCTGGAGCCGTCGATGGAGGCGATGCGGACCCACGCGCCGTCCGTTGACTTGGCCTCCAGCCCCACCAGGCGCAGAAAGCCATTGGGCTGCTGGGCGGTGATGGCGAAGCTGTCCCCCGTCCAGAGGGTGCGTTTGGAAGCCGTGCCACTGTCCAGAAAGACCGTCTCGTAGTTGTTCAGCACATACGTGTCGTCCACGCCGAGCAGGGGCTTGACCTCGGCCTTTTCCACGTTGATGTCGAACTGCCGCTTGACGAGCCGTACGTTTTTTACGGACATGGTGCAGTAGCTGTCGTTCCAGATCGTGCCCTCGTTTTTCACGTTGGCCGCCTCGATGGAATACTTCTCAGAGGCCTTTGGATCGTTCCAGGCACTGTAAAGCCAGTGATCGTTCGTTATGCCGCCGTCGTCAAAAGAGTTGGTATGCACGCGGTTGGCACTGTCGCCAGTCCAGCGCACCAGACGGTATTCGGCGTTGCAGAAGTTCAGATAGGCGTTATACTCCAGATAGATGCCGTCATAGGCGTAGCCGTACACAGAGGTATCCAGCCAGAAATGGACGGTCTCCTCCTTGTCAATGCTCGTACCCAGATGGAAGGCGGTATCGGAGTCAAAGCCGCCTTTGTCATACGACCCGGCCTTGAGGTTGATGGGATCGGTATAGGGATGGCCGTTGACATCTGAAATGTTCATCAGCTCGCCGTCGGCGGTGGCCTTGGGGATCAGGACATGGGTGGTGGCCGTACCGATTTCCTCGTCCTCCAGCGCCGTGATGGTGACGTAGAAGTCCTTCTGCTCCGTACCGTGGTACACTGGGATCTCCACAGTGCGGCTGGTGATGCCCACGGGGAAATAGAGCTTGGCGCCCACGCCGCTGTACTCGTCGCCCTCCGTGGCGCTGCCGCCCCAGGAGCTGAGCTGCACGCCCTTGATGGTGTTGATGCGGCCGGAGCGGGTGACGGTAACGACCGCCTTGCCGTCCTCGGCGGTGATCGTTTCCGCCGCCATGGAGACGGTGACGGGCTCCGGCTCATCCTCGTCAATAATCGTGACGGACACGGGGTTTACGTTCTCGCCGATGGCCCAGTCCTCACCGGGGTTTTTGAGCATCAGCAGGATCTGAGCGTCGCCCTCCGCCGCCTCGGAATACAGCGGGGTGATCACCAGGAATTTGGCGTCCTCCCCGGCCTTGAAGCGCAGAGTATATTCCCTGCCGGGGTAGCCGTCCTCTGTGGCGGCGGCCATGTCCTTGCCGAACTCGTCCCCCGCCATGAGGGCCTGCTCGGTCATATCGGGAGCCGCCAGCGGCTGCCGGTCGGAGATCGTGCCGGTGGCCGCGTTCCGGGCCGCCAGCAGCGCCGCCGGGCCGGAGAGCTCCGCTTCTGTCCATTCGGATGCTTCGTCCGAGGATTCCCCGTCGTCCGCCGCGGTTTCGGTCTCCGGCTCATCCGCCGCAGTTTCGGCCTCCGGTTCATCCGCCGCGGTTTCGGTCTCCGGCTCGGGGATGGGATTGCCGTTCTCGTCCATCGGGGTGGCGCTGATGCTGCCGACCACACTGCCCTCACCGTCCACGATGTCCGCGCCGCCGACCTCATAGAGGACCTGGCCCATGTCGTTCTCGCTGCCCAGCTGGACTTCTTCCTGCCCGTCGGCGTTCTGGGCCAGCTCCACCATGGAGAGATCCGCGATGGCGGTCTCCGGCGTGACCTTTTCCTTATAGACCTCCACGGTGTAGTTCACGTCGTGCTTGGCGGACAGGTCGATGACCTTCAGGGTCACCTCGGCCTCAGAATCCAGGTCGCCTGCCCGCTGGATTGGGATGTAGAGCTTTTCGCCGCTCTTTTCGCCGGCGCTCCAGTCGGCGTTGGCGATGAAGAACCAGTTTTCACCGTCCGCGAACGCCTCCGGCACGGTCAGCTCGATCTGCTCCGCCGGATTGATCGCCTTGTCGATCTCGTCCACGGCGTAGGCCACGCCCGCCTCGCAGGTCCCGAACAGAATCAGGACGGCAAGCAGCACGGCCAGCGATCTTTTACAAAATCGTCTCATAGGGAATCGACTCCTTGCTGATAAAAATCACAGATTCACATATCAGGCCGATCTTTATCGCCGATGGGCTGAGGCGGGACATAGGGCGGGTTCTCCCCAAAGGGATTCGCCCCGCCGGCGACCTGATCCAGGTCATCGTCGGAGAGCTCCTCCATGACACGAAGAGCGGTCTGTGCCTCGGTCAGGGCGTCGTTGGCGCTCTTGACCGCTTCGGATGCCTTCTTCACAGCCTCTTGGGCCATCTTCTCGATCTGCTTTTTTCTGTTCTTCATGGTGTTTGCTCCTTTCAGACTTAAGCTTTTTTATTTCAAAGCGGAATTGTTTTCCGACATAGAAACCCGAGGGTTCTTTACATAAGCTGGGAACGCAAGGTCTCCAGCGTTTTTTTGTGCTTCACCTTCACCATACCGTAGCTGATGCCGGTGAGCCGAGATATTTCCGTCAGCGTTTTCCCTCTGTAATAGCGCAGAACGATAATATCCCGTTCCTCCGGCTGCAAGGCTTTCAGCGCGAAAGCCAGACGCTCCAACGTTTCCCTGCGGATGAAGTCTTCCTCCAAATCATCCGGGGCCGCAAGCTCCTCAGTGAGCGGTTCGGCAGTACGTTTCGTGCGGTAATAGTCAATCAAAGTGTATCGGGTAATTCGGTAGATCCATGTGGAAAGGGACGATTTTTCCTCAAATCGGGGGAGCGAACGGCATACCTGCTCAAAGACTTCCTCGCACAGATCCTCCGCGTCCTCCGGGCTTTCTGTTTTCCCGCTGAGATAAGAAAGCACCTTTTCCCGATAGGAGGCGTAGATCCCGTCCTGCGTCAGCGCCGTCACGTTTTCCGATCTCTTTCCTTTGGGTCGGGCGGCTGCGAAAACGGGTCGCCGGCCGCCGAGAGCATACACAGCTCATCGTCGGTGAGCTCCGCGCAAAAATACCGCGCCTCAACCTCGTCGATCACGCTTTGCAGAGCCGGTTCCTTCTCAAATTTCTGAAAATCGAATAGCCCTGCCAGCAGCTTTTCCATGTTCATTTGCATCACCTCGCTCCTTTTCCGTCTACTGATATAGCCGAAGCACTTTGATTTTTGGCAATGGTTTTTTGAAAAAATGTTTTCGCGTGAACACTCCGCTCATGCGGAAAGGTCGGACAGATTCAGTCGATCCGCTGGCGCTCCACCAGCTCGGCAAAGAAGCCGCCCTTGTTTGTCAGTTCGTCGTAGGTTCCTTCCTCGATGATCCTGCCGCCGTCGAGGACGACGATGCGGTCGCAGTCCTTCACGGTGGAAAGCCGATGAGCGATCACCACGCGGGTGCAATCCAGTCCCGCGAGGGCGTCTGCCACCTGCTTCTGCGTCTTGTTGTCCAGGGCGCTGGTCGCCTCGTCGAAAAGCAAAATCTTCGGCTTCGGCGCGATGGCGCGGGCGATCATGATGCGCTGCTTTTGACCGCCGGAGATGCCGCCCTGACCTTCACTCAAAAAGGTGTGCATTCCCATGGGCATGGCGCGGATGTCGTCCGCGATGCCTGCTTTTTCCGCCGCCTCCCATGCGTCGTCTAACGTGAGCTGAGGCGCGGAGACGGTGATGTTGGAGAAAATGTCTCCGTGGAACAGACTGCCGTCCTGCGTCACCACGCCCATCTTGCGGCGCAGGGAGCCAAGGTCGAGGGAGCGCAAATCCTTGCGGTCATAGTAGACCGCGCCCTTTTCCGGCGTCTCAAAGCCGAGAAGCAGGCGAAGGAGCGTACTTTTGCCGCAGCCCGTCTTGCCGACGATGGCGACGTACTCGCCTGACCTGATCTTCAAGTTCAGGCCGTTTATCACATAGGGCTGCGTGTCGTAATAGCGGAAGGAGATATTGGCGAGCTCGATACTGCCGGAGAGCTTCGTCACGATCTCCCGACCCTCCGCCGTTTCCGGCTCCGTTTGCAAAATTGGCTCTGCCATCTCCAGAATCGGCTTGATCTGCGCGGCGGAGGTGGCGATGCCGGAAAACGCGGTAAACGCGCCCGTGACCGTGCCGTAGGCGGCGGTGAAAGCGAGGTAGGCCGAGGGGCTGACGCCGCTGGTCGCTGCAAGATAATATAGAAGGACCGTGCCGAACAGGGAGACCGCCAGCGTGATGGCCGAATTAATCTTCAAAAACAGCGGCGGGTTATATTCGATTTCCGCGCCGGAGGCGTAAATCTTCGCCCATTTCGCAAAGGCGCGCTTCTCCGCGCCGGAGAGCTTGATTTTCTGGATGCCGGAAAGGATAGCGTAGCTGACGCCGGATTCCTCCGCGGCGCCCTTCATGTATTCCCGCGCCTCTTTCACTTTCAGAAAGCCGGTCAGCACCGTGACGGCGACCATCACGAGATTGACGGCCAGCGCCGGGAAGCCCAGCGCCGGGGCGTAGGAGAAGATTTGATTGATGTAAAGAAGCGATATAATTGCCGTAACGCCCGTGGAGAACACGCCGCCCAGCAGAAGCGTACAGAGCTTGTTGACCGCTCCCGAGCGGCTTGCCAGCTCGCCGGCGCTGTACCTCCGGAAGAAGGGCGTGGGCAGGCTCATGAGCCGCGCCATCATCGCCGCCTCCATCGGCACCGCGACCTTGGTCTGAATCCTCGCCATGGCGAGCTCCCGCGACGCCGTGAGGAGTTGGGAGGAAACGAGGATGCACAGCATAAAGAGCGCGGTGCTCCACAGAATCAGGCTGTTCCCGCTCTCCAGCACGAAGCCGGACAGGGTTTTGGTGATGTGCGGAATCAGAATCCCGACGCCAGTTACCAAAAGCGTCAGCCCGATCACCATGGCGAAGTCCGCCCAATTCAGGCAGCCTTTCATATAGGAGAGAAGGTCCGGTATCCCGATTTTCTTCATCGGCAGCGGCTTGTAGAAGCAGATCGCCTCCGGGGAGAGCTGCTCCGCCGCCCGACTCTTTGCCGTGACCTTTTTGCCGTCCGCGTCCTGCCAGAAGTAGCCGCCGTACTTTTTCGGCAAAAGCACCACGGGCAGTCCGCTGTCCTTGTAAAAGGCCATGATCGGGCCGAAGGAGGATTTATACCAATCCTCAGAGAGAGTGATTGGGCGATACATGAGTCCGTGGGGCTTCAGCGCGTAGTCAAGCTGATCCTCCATCGTTTCCACGCTGCGGGGGATCTCCACCGGCTTCACGCCGTAGTATTTCAATAGCTCGTCGATGGCCGCCCTGGTGACGACGCGCCTGTCGCGCATCTCTCCCGCACCGCGTTTCCCGACGACGGACGCCATCTCAAAGATCGAGTCCTCAAAGGCCTCCTGATCGCGCTCCTTACGGAGCCGGATCTGTTCGTCGAATAAGCCCATGGTACCCCCCCTTCCTTAATCGCTGGTAATGAGTTCCGTGTAATAGCCGCCCTTTTTGAACAGCTCCTCGTGCGTCCCGCGCTCTACCACCTTGCCGTGGTCGAGGACAATGATCTCGACGCAGTCGCGGATGGTGGATAGCCTGTGGGCGATAATGATGCAGGTGACGCCCCGTTCCCTGACGGCTTTTGTCAGCTCGTATTCCGTCCGGGCGTCGAGGGCGCTGGTCGCCTCGTCCATGATGACGATGTGGGGGTCCTGGGCCAGCACACGGGCAATCTCCAGCCGCTGGCGCTGGCCGCCGGAGAGATCCCGGCCGCCCTCGGTGATGCGGCTCTGATAGCCGCCGGGCCGGGCCATGATATCGTCGTGGATCTGTGCGTCCCGCGCCGCTAAAATGACCTCGAAGTCCTCGATGGAGTCGTCCCACATTTTGATGTTGTTTGCAATGGTATCGTTAAAGAGGATGATATCCTGATCCACCACGGCGACGCTGCCGGTGAAAACGGCGCGGTCGATCTCTGAAATGGGCTTGCCGTCAAAGAGAATCTCGCCGCTCCACGGCTGATAGAGGCCCGATATGAGCTTGGAGATCGTGCTTTTCCCGCAGCCGGAGGCGCCCACAAGGGCGACTCTTCCACCCGGCTTGAGGTTCAGCGAGAAGTTTTCTATGAGCGGCGGGTCGAGCTTGGAATAGCCGAAGGTGACATTTCTCAGCTCTACCGCGCCAGTAAGCTTGTCGTAATCCTCGTCCTCGCTGACGGGCGCGTCAGAGAAATAGGGATCCTCCGGGTACTCCATCACATCCTGCACGCGCTCCATCTGCGTCCGCATCTCCTGCAAGGTCTGTCCCGCGGTGACCAGCGTCATGGCGGGGCTCAGGAAGGAGGCAAGGAACGACTGGAACGCTGTGACCATGCCGAGGGTGAACTCGCCGCGCATACACAGCCATATTCCCAGCACAAGCACCAGCGCGTTTGCAAGGGTGGTGATAAAGGCGGGAATGATGCCGAGGTACTGATTGAGCCTTGTGTACTTCGTGTTCTGTTCATTGACGGAAGCCTGATAGCCCGCCCAGCGCTGGAAATATCCGTTCTCCGCGCCGCTGGCCTTGATGGTCTCTACCATGCGGATGCCGGACGCGGTGGCGCTCATCAGCTTGCCGGCGTCCCGTGTCTGCACACGGGTAATGTTGACGCGCTTTTCGGAGATAACCCGGCTCATGACGATGTTGATAAGGATACTGACAAGACCTACCAGCGTCAAAAGCGGACTGTAGCGCAGCATCACGACGAGGTAGAACACCATCATCACAGCGCTGAGCGCCAGAGGCGTCAGCGTATTTACCAGTTGCTCGGCGATGGTCTCATTGGCCTTATGCCGTGTCAGGAGATCGCCCGCCATGCGCTGGGAGAAGAACTCCATCGGCATTTTGAGGACCTTCCACATGAAGGAGCCGCTGCCGACGACCGCCATCTTGCCGTTTATTTTCAGTGAATAGACCGCTCTGATCGCCGCAACAAAGACCTGCAGCAGACTCACCGCCGCAACGAGCGCGATAAAGGGCATCAGAAGCTCGCTGTTTTCACCGGTCAGCAGCCGGTCCATGAAAAAGCGGGAGAAGGCGGGGTTCAGAAGCGTAAACACAGAACCGATGATGCTCGTCAGCATGACGAAGACCATCGCCGCGCCCGCGCCGGAAAGCCGCTTTCTTGCAAAGGCGAGGGTGCTTGTCCGTTTCCCGTCCGGCTCAAAGTTCCCCGTCGGCGCAAAGACCATGACGATGCCGGTGAACGCCTTGTCGAACTCGTCCATCGTGACCTTTACGCTGCCCCGGGCGGGGTCGTTTATGCAGGCGTGGTTCCCGCGAAATCCGCAGAGCACCACGAAGTGGTTGAGATTCCAATGGATGATGCAGGGGAAGGCACTGATCCCCTTGACGGCTTCAAGGCCCATGCGGTAGCCCTTGGCCTCCAGCCCATAGCTCCGGGCGGCCTTCATGACGTTGCCCGCCTTGGAGCCGTCCCGCGATACGCCGCAGTCCACACGAACCTGTTCCAGCGGCATCCACTTCCCGTAGTAGGCCAGCACCATTGCCAGACAGGCTGCGCCGCACTCCAGCGCCTCCATCTGCATGACCACCGGTACCTTTGCAGCTTTGCTCTTTCCGGGAGGACGGAAGTTTTTATCACGCATACGCTTCACCGCCTCAGTTAAAGAGCATATCTATAATCTGCGTGCTCTTATATCCTACGCTCGCCTCATAGCTGCCGTCCGGCAGATTGGCGTTTGCGATGGCAATGGGATTGCCGTTCTCGTCGCTGCCGACAGAGAGGACGGGCGTGGTTAGATCGCCCACCTTGACGTTCATGCCGACCTCCACATGGGAGGCTTTTTCCACGTCGTCAAAGCGCAGGGTCAGCACGCCGCCGCGCACCTCCGCATCTCCCGCCGCGTAGCTCTCCACGGCTGTCACGCTGCTCCATATAAAGAGGCTTGCCAGCAGGAGGATCACCGCCGCCAGCACGACCCAGATCGCCGGGGAGGTGACATGCAGGTAATCCCGGAGCACTTCCGGCGAAGAGACGCGCTCCATGCTCTCTTTTCTGAATAACGGTTGTTCCATAACAGACTTCCTCTCCTGCCGATGTGTTTTTGCCTGGTCCAAGCGTATTTTCTCTTCGGCTTATTTGCTGCCGATATTCTTGATCGTCCCAAGCACCGCGCCGTAGCTGCCGCCCCTGTCGTCGCCCGCGCCGCTGCGCGCAAAAGCAACAAGCGTCATAAACAGGAGGTCGAGGTTTTGCTCGCGCGTCCAGACGCGATAAAAGCCCTGAATCGGGATAGCGCCCGCCACCTTGTGCTGCGCTGCGTCCTCCTCGTGAGGGTATTGGCTGGTCGTTTCAGCCACGGCGATTTCCGCTCCGTCCCGCAGGATACGGTATTTTTGACCGATCGCGGTGCTTTCGCCCGCCGTATAACTGCTTTCTACAGAAACGCCGCTTTCTTTGAGGTGCTTCCACACATCCACTCCGTCCAGCTCGAAGGTGTAGTGGTTATCCAGCAGGATACTGCCGCCCCAGTCCGTCGCTTCGTTGTGACCGACCATATGCGGCACTGTCCTTCCGTGTTCGCGGTCGATGAAGTCAAAGGCAATGGGCTGTGCAAGCGAGAACTTCGTCACCTTTGCCTCATAAAGCACGCGGCGGCTCGCGTCTTCAAGCCTGTGACCGAACTTGGGCGTGCCGATGTCGGTCAGGAAGTAAAGCTCCCGCTCTTCGCCCTGAATGGAGGGGGCGTAGCCGGTAAAGCCGCTCAACGCTCTTTGCTCCGCCGCCCGCTCCTGGCTCCGCTTTTCCAGGATTGTGGAAACGATGATAAACGCCAGAATGCCTGCGCCGACAGCGATGAAATAAACGCTGACGCCGCTTCCGTCCCGTGCGACCGCGGGATCATCCGGATCGTAAAGGACGGCGGTCTTCCTTCCGACTTTGGTGTTCCCGCTTCCCACGTTCAGCTCGCAGGTATAGGTCTTACCGTCCACGGTGTATTCCACCGTCGGATAGTAATAGGTGTCGTCGCCGCTCGTATCCATCCGCACCGAAACCACCGTACCCGTGGTTTTCACGAAGCCCCGCGACCGGAAAAAGGTGGTATAAATGCCGACGCATAGCGCGATCACCGCCAGAATTGAAGCAAAAAATTTCAGCTTCGGTCCTCTTAATGAAATCATAGTTCTCTGCCTCCGTGAATTTATGAATATATAATTGCGTCGCTAAGATACCGCATAGCGCAGATGGGCGAACTCCTCCGCCAGGCGCTCTGCCTTGTAGGGCTTGCGCACAAAACCGCTGGCCCGCATCTGGATCACGTCGCGGGCATAGTCCCATTCGGCAAACGTGGTGACAAAGATGACGTTGACCTCGGGATTGATCGTCTGCATCCGCATGGCAAAGTCCAGGCCCTCCCGTTTCGGGCCGCCCAGATCGATCTCGGTCAGCAGAACGTCGCAGCCCTCGCTCTTTGCGAGGGATAGCGCGGCCTCCGGGTCGCGGCAGCCGTGAATGACGGCGTCCGGCTTGATGGCTTTGACCTTGCGCTTCATATCCATCAGTCCCCACGGACTTCGGTCTACGCAGAGTATTTTCATTGAGATCCTCCTCGCTGTACATTTCAAAGGGAACGGCATAAAAATACAGAATAATGATACAATACGGAGCGTTCACAACCGTTACAAAATCCGGTCCATTTTCAAAAAAGCAAAAAAATAAATCGGGGCGCGGCAGCGTCCCGATCCGTATCTATGAATTAACAGCTTTCATTTCCTGAAATAGAGTCTTCCGGTTGTCAGCTCAGCCCAACTGTACTCCGGCATATATGTCCCGTCAAATGCGTTGACCGCCTCCATATCTCCCTCCAGCATCCTGTAGTAGTCGCAGTCCACCAAATTCCGCCGAACGGCAAGCTGCCGCCGCTCCCGGGTCAAAATATCCTCCATCCCGATTTCCCTAAGCGTTGCGCGGAGATCATGCAGAATCAGACGGATACGGGATTTTGCCGCTTTCATATCGCCGTCGTCCTCCCACAAGGCCGCGGCGATCTCCTCGGCGGTACAGGCGCGGCCCTCCCGGTCAATGAGGAAGGCCAGAAGCTCCTTGCTTTGCTTCCGCTGAAAGATAACCGGTTCACCGTTCCGGAACACCTCAAAATGCCCGAAGCAACGGACATGCAGCTTGTCCGGATTCGGACTGGCCTGCGGCAGATTCAGAAGATCCAGCTCCTCCCGCACCCGGTCAGCATAAACCGGCTTCACGATATAGCCGCTCGCATGGAGACGGAACGCATCCGCAGCATATTTGGGAAAGCCGGTGACAAAGATGATCCTCGTCTCTGGCGCGAGCTTTTTGAGCTCCACGGCAAAGGCAAGCCCGGACAACTCCGGCAGTTCGATATCGGAAAAGACCACGTCCGGCGTAAGGGCCTGCGACCGTATGGCCGTCAGGGCAGCCTCGCCGTCGGAATAATCTACGATCTCGGCGTTCGGCTCCGCTTCAGCGATGGCGTCGTGGAGAAGCCGGAGCGCTTTTGGCTCGTCGTCTATGGCAAATATCGTCATGTCGTTTTCACCTGTTTCTTTGGGATTTCAATCGTGACCACAGTACCCTTTCCCGGTTCGGACTGAATGCGGAGGGTACCGCCGCTTATCTGCTCCAGCCGATCCCGCACGTTGGTGATCCCGATGTGGTCACGTCCGTCGTCGGCCAGCGCCGGCGCTTCCGGATCAAAGCCGGGTCCGTCGTCCGTGACGGTGATCGCATAGTGCTCCGGATACTCCCGCGTGGCGAGCTTCACGGTGCCCACGCCCCGTTTGCCTCTGGCGCCGTGGCGCACCGCGTTCTCGGCGATAGGCTGCAGGGTCAGCGTCGGCAGAGAGAAGTCCGTACAGGTAATGTCATATTCGATCTGCAGCGCGTCTTCGTAGCGGACCTTTTCGATGTCCAGATAGATTTTTGTGTGCTCCAGCTCCTGCTCAAACGGAATCTCTCCGTCGTCCTTGAGCGCGCTCATGTTGCCCTGGAGATAGCGGGAGAATTTGGCAGTGGTTTCCCCGGCTGCCTTTGGATCGTGATCGCAGAGGTACTGGATCGCGGACAGCGTGTTATACAGGAAATGGGGCTGGATCTGGCTGAGCATGATCTGCATCCGCTGCCGGGCCTTCAGATCGTCCTCATGGTCCTGCACGAAGCGCATATGCAGCCAGATGTAATAGAACATACTGCTGGCGACGATGGCGATGGTCAGAAACGTGACAGGCTGCCGATCATTATAGACCCTACCGTCCAAGTACACGGAGGCGAGGATCATCACAACGATAAAGATCGGAATCAGCTTTTCCTGTTTTCCTCCGGTCTGGTTATTACGAATGGATTGGACCAGCAAATCCCCGAGCAGAATAACGCTGACATAAAGACAGGTGAAGGCCAAAGGGCCTCTGAAGAACCTGTTGCCTGAGCCAATCCAGAAGCACAGGTGAGAAAAGTAGGCCGTCATGTAAATGCCCCAGTTTACAATAGCCAGCCCCCAGGCGAGCAGATGCTTCTTTTCCGGCTGGATGATATAGAGAAACAGAATCAGGAACACCGGGCGAAGAGTATAGCCGCAGATGGCCAAGGTCGTTCGCCAAAACCAGCAGAGTTCGCCTGCGGCGAGGTAGTCCTCCCCGATGTTCTGGGCGATCAGGATGAAGCTGAGGACGATGATGACTCCCATAACCCGGCGGTGCTTCCGGCTGACATAGGGGTCGGTGACCACGGTGATCGTCAGCCCGACCAGCAGAAACAGCAGCGGGACCAGCAGCGCCACTGTGTTCAGATTCCAGACCATGTCACATCATCTCCTTCGCTTGCCGGTAGTATTTCTCAGATAAAGAGACCCTTATATTTTACTGTCGCGGCTTGAGGTTGTCAATTAGGAACATGGAGGAGCCGAGTAAGGAGCGTAGGAAACAACTCCAAAACACGTTGATCCTATGCTTTTGGAACCTGTTTCCCTCCAAATACAACCGCAAACCCGCTTTTGGCTTGATCCAAAAGCGGGTTTGTCTACGGTCTGACAGGCGGGGGATTGCCCCGCCTGTCATTAGCAATGTTTTTAATTCTTATACCGTCGCAGGAATTCTATCCAACGACCGCAGGAACTCCAGAATACTCTGCAGCACGTCCGAGATATCAATCTCCAGCCAGTTTTTTCTGGAGGTCGACAGACGACTAATATACCGCTGCGATGCAAACACGCTGTTGACCCTTCTGACAACGTCCTCCATCGTGTTCTCCCTCATGCCGGGATCGCTGAAAATGTATGTATCCATATAAGCCCGAAGCTTTGCCGGATCAACCCGCTCCGAAAGATAGCACATATCGAAAATATCCTTATATCTCGTAGATAATGCTCCGAATTTCAGCAGAGACCGCAGCTTTTCCGTAAACATTTGTTCCGGCGAATTGATGAGCAGATTCGCCCCTTCTTCAAAGCAGGCAATGTCGAAGCAGTACTCCTCCTGTTCCACAGAGAGGTTCTTATGAACGCCGAGGTCAATTTTGCTCTCAATGGCATCGCCGGTTCCGTCTGTAATTACAACAAAGACTCGCTTCCCGTGATAGTCCTGCTGCTTCAGCTCCGTGATTCTGCCGGTCTGCGTAATCTGAAAATCCGGAAGGCAGTTCAGTTTTTCAACAAATCTGCGAATCGAATCGTCACTCAGAGAATACCGAATAAAATCAATGTCGATGTCCTGTGTCGCTCTGCGCGCACTGCCTGAGATGCTGCGCATGACAACGCCGCCCTTGATGGTCGCGTTGCGGCAAAGCGAGCTCTCCGCAAGCGCTTTGAGCACGATATCCTGACAGGCCTTCGCCTCTGCGTTATCGTCCAGATATCCGTCTGCATTGGCCTGCCGCAGCATTTCTCTGATTGTCGCCATCAGAACACCTCCCGTTCCAGCGCTTCGGAAATCATTTTTGATTTGGGAAACCGCTCTGCATAGTCCTGAATCCGCTCAATGTCCAGCTCATACAGCAGCCCGCGGTAGTTCCCCAGTATTTCTTTGTAGTAGTCAAACGGCAGCTTGTTTTTATAGCGCAGCAGTTCGATCAGCAGTCGCTCGCGGTCGTAGATTCGAAACGCCGCGTCCCGCCGCTGCATCTGCATCACGCCGAGCTCCAGGCATTCAGACGGGACATAGATTTGCTTCACGCGATGATCCCGTAACGCAATCGAATGTTTGTCGGTCGCAATGCAGTACGCATCCGGAATCACGTCTGTCAGGCCGTGATAATAAAACGCTGAGTCAAGCGTGAAAATCGAATCCGGATATTTTTTTGTGATAACCGCAAGCGTTGAGACCTCCGGCGTATCCGAATAGATGCCTTTTTCGATCCGGAACAGCGTTCCGTCCTGAACGCGTTTTTTGATCTGATAGTCAGACTGCCATCGTTTCAGGCATTCCGTATGTGTCAGAAGCATCATTCCCACCACCGTTAAACCAATTATCGGCTAAAATTAGATTTTTGCCGATGTTTTGTTTAATTATATAAACTGTCCCTGCTGTTGTCAACCTTGTTTTTTATGCATTGGAGGTGCGGATTGTTCTGCACCTCCAACTGCTTTACGTATCAATCAGTTCCTGAAGAACAATTTCCGATGTTCGATGGTGAATGCTGTTCATCCGCTGCACCCAAGCCATCTGATCCTGCGCCTTGAGTGCTTCGGTAACACCCTCGCACTCGGCCATTCTGGCCATGAGCTGGTCGAGCATGGTTTCCGCCTGCCGATCAATGTCGGCGAGATAGGCGTTCAGTCTGCCGCTTGTTTTCAGCTCCAGATACAGTGCGCGCCGGTTCTGCTTGAGAAATCGCAGATGCCGCTGCCCCCAGACGCCGACGGGCGTCGCTTCCTCTGCGGTCAGGCACGGGAAGTAATAGTCTCCCCTGCGCTCGTACCACAGACCGTTGCTCTGCTCAAAAACATATGGATCCATTCTGTCCCTCCAAATCGTCACTCGTTCTTTTCGTTTTTCAATGCGGCCTCCAGCCCGGCGACCGCTTTTCGTTTCTGCTCGGCGTCTGTGCCGGTATAGTACTTAAATAGTGTCGCGGTATCCGCGTGGCCCGTGATTGCTGCCACGGTTTTCGGATCTACCTTCGCCTGCAGCGCAAGCGTTGCAAATGTGCGCCGCAGCTCATGCACGCTGCATTTTTTCAGCCCGTGCCTTTTTACGATCACTTCCATCCGGCGCGTGGGCGACGTCGGGTACATACAGAGGTATGGGTTGGCTTCGTCGCAAAAGACGAATGCTGAGGGCTTCAGCGTGATTTCCATGTTGCGTTCCGTTTCCTGTTTCAGCTCCTGCAGCATCTGCAGTGTTGCCTCTGAGATCGGAACCGCACGGATCTCCCCGGTTTTGGTTTGTTTGATCAGACGCCCGTTCGGCTGACTCTTGTCCATGACCGCATTCTTGCTGATGGTGATGGTCGGCGCTCCGGTGTCCTTTCCGTCGTCGATATCGCTCCACTGCAGGGCAACCGCCTCCCCGCGGCGCATGCCGGTCATCAGCAGAAGCGTGAAGTACGCCCTCCACTTGAGCGGTTCCTCCTGCAGCGCATCGAGAAATTGCTGTGCTTCGCTCTCGGTGAGAAATGCGACCGGCTTTTTCTCTCTGCCCGGGCGCTCGCCCCTCGTCATGTCCTCAGTCGGATCGGTCTGGATGTACTTCCAGCGCCGTGCCGTCCGGAGAATGTTGCGCAGCGTTCCGAAAATGTGCATCCTGCTGGTCTGGGACAGCGGACCGCCGCCGCGCTCCCGCTCCACGGTGTTGAGATAGGTGACAAACCGTGAACACAGCTCGGCGTCCACTTGATTCATGCGCTTGCTGCCCATGAAGTCGATGATCGGCTTTGACGTGTTCTTGAAGAACTTCACGCTGTTTGGACTCTTCTTGCCGTCCTCTACGTAAATTGGAATCCATGTCTTCTCGATGAAGTCCTTCACCGTAACACGGCCCTTGTCCCGCGCAGACGGCGTTCTCAGAAACTGCTCTTTCTCGGCAGTCTCCCAGGCGTCCGCAAGCCGGTTGATGATCTTTTTCTGCCGGGCGGGCGTTAATCGCTCAAAGCCCTGCTTCAGTGCCACGTCCTCCACCTGCTCGATCGAAATGGTAACAGACCGCCACACCTGCTTGCCTGCTCCGTCACGACCGACACAGGCACGGACACGATAGGATATGATCTTGCCGTCCTTGCTGACGTTTTCCTTGATTGCTGCCATAGAAAAGCCTCCCCGAAGCTGCCGTCGCACCGAAAAGTGTCAACAAAAGTGTCAACAAAGTTGTTGACACTTTTGAAAAGTTCCAAAAAGATAATATCAAGAAAACGTTGATATGTCAACACTTTTCAGCATTTCACAAACAGATATAACCCCCCATTTCAATGGCTCCGGACCAGAAGGTCAGGGGTTCGAATCCCTTACGGCGTGCCAGGAAAGAGGTAGTCCCATCGGGACTACCTCTTTCCTATTATGTCCAAAGGATTTGCCAAATCGAAACATCCGTTTCGATTTGGGGAGGAAGATCGGGGGCGCGGATACAGAGCCGTCGCGCCATCGGCGCGGCTGCGGCGTGGGGCAAGCCCGATCTGACGATACGGCGTGCCAGGAAAGAGGTAGTCCCATCGGGACTACCTCTTTCCTATTATGTCCAAAGGATTTGCCAAATCGAAACATCCGTTTCGATTTGGGGAGGAAGATCGGGGCACCAACCCTCGCGCTATTCCTTCCCTGCCTTCTCCAATGCATCGGATGTTTCCGACAGCCACGCATGGTAGTAATCATAGGGGGTCTGGGTCCACCAGTCTAAAAGCCTGTTCAAAGACGCGGCGTCTTCTTCGATGCTGGTGCAGCCGTACTGCTCCGGATCGCGGTTGACCGTCACGACATGATGATCTTCCTGAAAGTCGATCCGGTAGATGCAGTATCCAGTCCAGCTGCGGTGCGCCCAGAGCGTGGAGCCCTCCATATACCAGAACCACTTATCCTCCATCTCCTGCGGAATGCTGCCGCGGCGAAGCACATCCATTTCCGCATCGCTGAAAGACCGATGAAGCACGAACGTCTCATGCCGCTCCGGCATGGGCTCCGTTTTCCAGTCGCCGCGACGGGCAGCGCCGGACTTGCTTTTTTGCTCTTCTCTCATCATGTTCTCCTGTTCCGATCCAGAGTTTATGAAAAAACACACTGATTTTCTTTGTGATCATCAGTGTGTTTTTTGAATGGAAGGTTATTTTTTGTTCTTGTTGTATATGGTCATGAGCCCCTTGAGCAGCAGCTGCTCATCGATGATGATATCCCGCTTGCAGTAGGGGATGATCTTATTGGCAAGCCCGCCGGTGGAAACAACGGTGCACGTCTCGCCGAGCTCAGCTTCAATGCGCTCGAGCACGCCGTCAATGCTGCAGGCGGTGCCGAAGATGAGACCGCTCTGCATACAGGCGACGGTGTTGCTCCCGATGGTGCGCTTCGGCGCTTCGAGACTGATATGCGGCAGCTGCGAGGTGCGGCTCGCAAGCGAATCGACCGCTACGCGCAGTCCGGGCATAATCATGCCGCCGAGGAAGTTCCGGTCGCGATCGACGACGGAAATCGTTGTCGCGGTGCCCATGTCCACGATGATGAGCGGGCAGGGATAGCTGCCGATGGCGCCCACGGCGTCGGCCACGCGGTCGCTGCCAAGGGAGCCGGGGTTGTCGAGATGGATGTTCAGCCCGGTTTTGACGCCGGGACCGAGCACAAGCGCCTCCTTGCCGATGACGCGGCGCACCGCATCGCGCACGATCTGCGTCACGCCGGGGACGACGGACGAGACGATGCCGCCCTCAAACTCTGAGGCCGTAAGTCCATAGAGGTCGAGCAGCGTGCGGATCATTACGGTGTATTCCAGCTCTGTGGCGTTGCGGTTGGTGGAAAGCCGCTCCTCAAAGATGACCTGCTCGCCCTCAAAGCAGCCGAGCACAATGTTGGAGTTTCCGATATCGACAGCTAAAACCATATGAACACTCCCCGAAGATTACTTTTCGGAACGGATCGGCAGGAGCTTCGCGCCGTAGAGCGCCATGACCACACCGCCGGTCACGATGGTGGAGACAATCATTTCCACAACGGCGTTCACGCCCACGAAGGCGCAGACGAACAGAATCACGTTTCTGCCGTTGATGAGACCCTGCACATACTCCGTGTTGCCGAAGAGGAGAATGAGGCTCGTCATGAACAGCAGCGTATTGAGAAAGGCCGAGCAGAAGCCGGCCACAAACCCGGCGCCCTTATGGCCGAAGGCCTTTTCGCAGCCCTTGAAGATGAGGCCGACGAGAAAACCGTCCAGCAGACGCGGGACAAACCGCTGCACAAACGCGAGGAAGGGATTGATGGAAAACAGCGTCGCGCCCATGCCGCTGGGAATGCCGATTCCCAGGCACTGGAGAAAGCTGAGCAGCCCGAACACGGCTCCCATGGCGGCTCCGCCTGCAGGGCCAAGTGCTGCCGCAGCAATTGCGACGGGGATGATGTTGAGCGTGATGGACAGCGGTCCGATGGGGATCGTGCCGATCGGGGTGAACGAAAACACGATCAGGATGGCCGTCATCAGGCCCAGAATCACGAGGGATCTGACATTGGTGCTTTTTTGCATATGAAATTTTCCTCCTTGTTGTCGTTCCCGTCGGGCGGGATACAACACAAATTCGCGTGCATCATAGCACAGTTTTCCATAAATGTAAACCGGAAAAGCGCCGTCCCGGCATATTTCAGAAAAAAGGCTTTGCTTTTCCCTGTAATATGAGATACAATTTTTTCAGGAGGGATGCTTCATGATCTCATTACAGGGAAAAACCGTGGTGCTCGCCGTCTCGGGGAGCATTGCCGCATATAAAATCGCGAATCTCGCGCGGATGCTCAAAAAACTCGGCTGCAATGTGCAGGTGCTGATGACGCAAAACGCGACGAATTTCATCAACCCCATTACCTTTGAGACGCTCACGGGCAACAGATGTTTCATCGACACGTTTGACCGCAACTTCCAGTACAGCGTGGAGCACGTCGCGCTCGCAAAGCAGGCGGACGTCGTGATGATCGCACCCGCCTCCGCCAACGTGATCGGCAAGATTGCAAACGGCATCGCCGACGACATGCTCACGACCACGGTCATGGCCTGCCCCTGCAAAAAGCTCGTCGCCCCCGCCATGAATCACAACATGTACCACAATCCCATCGTGCAGGACAATCTGAAAAAGCTCGCCGGCTGCGGCTATGAAATCATCACGCCGGACACCGGCATGCTCGCCAACGGCGACACCGGCGACGGTCGAATGCCGGAAGAGCGCGTGCTGCTCGAGCACATTCTGCGTGAAATCGCCTGCGAGAAGGATCTCGCGGGCAAAAAGGTGCTCGTGACCGCCGGAGCCACGCGCGAGGCAATCGACCCCGTCCGCTTCATCACGAACCACTCCTCCGGCAAAATGGGCTTCGCCATTGCGCGCATTGCCATGCTCCGCGGCGCGGACGTGACCATCGTCGCGGCGCACACGGATGTGGAGCCGCCCATGTTCTGCGAGGTTGTGCCCGTCGTATCAGCTGCAGACATGTATGACGCCGTCACTGCGCGCGCACCGGAGAGCGATATCATCATCAAGGCCGCCGCCGTCTCGGACTACACCCCGCTCACAACCGCAGACAGCAAGCTCAAAAAGTCCGACGACGACATGAGCATCCCCCTCAAGCGCACGCAGGACATCCTGAAGGTGCTCGGTGAGCGCAAGCAGCCGGGGCAGTTTCTCTGCGGCTTCTCGATGGAGACGGACAATGTGCTCGAAAACTCGCGCAAAAAGCTCGCGAAGAAAAACTGCGACATGATCTGCGCCAACAGTCTGCGCACGGCAGGCGCCGGCTTCGGCACGGACACGAACGTGCTCACGTTCATCACAGCCGACCGTGATCTGGAGCTGCCGCTCATGTCCAAGGAGGACGCGGCGCAGAAGCTCTTCGATCTCATTCTGGAAAAGACCAAACCCTGAAATAAAAAAGGAGGAAACGAAAATGTTCAACGGTATGCACTCATTTTTCGACGGTATGCTCGATGTGGTGACCTCGTTCTTCGTCAGCATTCTCTACTGGTTTAACCACTGAGACCCAGCCCCGGACAAAAAGGAGAGGCCACCCAAAAGGATGCGCCGGCTTTTTTCAGACAGTGTGAATATCGTTCTTGTGCTTGCCGTAGTAGAGAAATGCGATGAGCAGCATCGCGCCGCAGATAAGCAGATACCAGATAAAGAGCGGGTTCTGCAGACCGCCGAGAATGGCAATGGCCGAGCCAAGCACTGCCAGCACGGGAACGATGAGTCCCATGAACAGGCTCTTGATCTCCCGCTGCTTCCACAGGCGGAACACAACATAGTAGAGCGGCAGATACAGAAGATAGCTGGACATGATGGCGATCTCCGAGACGTCGGAGCCCCCTAAAATGCCGGTGGACATGCAGAGATAGTGCAGCACCATCCACACCAGCGAGATGACCATGCTGAGCAGGCAGGAATAGCCCGGCATGTCCGCCTTGTTCATCACAGAGAGCTTCTCCGCCGCGGGGAACATGTTTCGCAGCGAGAGCGCGTAGGGCGTGCGGCAAAGACCCATGGTCTCCCCATTCACCGTGCCCATGACGGAAATGATGACGAAGATGAAAAACACTCTGCCGCCGAGGGGGCCGAGGATTTTTTCCATCGCGGCGGCGACGTGCGCCGAGCCCATCTCCATGACCTTCTCCGGTCCGAGAATGGCGGAGATGCCCCAGAAATAGCAGATGTAGACGATCGTGATGATGATCGGCGTGATGGAAAGGGCGAGCGGCATGTTGCGCTTCGGGTTTTTGATGTCTGCCTGCACGAAGGTCGCAACGTGCCAGCCGTCATAGGCAAAGCAGAGCGGCCCCACAGCGGCGAGCAGACCGGCGGCGCTGTTTGCGGCAATGGGCCGTGCCTTGAGCGCGGTGATGGGATCGCCGAGGATCATGCCGAAAATCGCCACCAGCAGCAGCGGCACGAGCTTGATGAAGGTGGAGGCGTTCTGGAAATAGCCGCCGCCCTTGCGCGAGAGGGTATTGAAGGCAAAGCAGATCAGAATCCAGACCACACCGATGCCGCACTGCAGCAAAAGTGAGCCGTCAATATTGAACAGCGTGCAGAAATACACGCCCACGATCCACGAGAGCACCGCGATGATCGCGGGATAGTGGATGAAGACCTCAAACCAGCCGTAGGCGCATGCCATACGGGGGCTGATGAACTCCTCATAATAGGTCATGATGCCGCCGGGCTTGTCCGTTCGCGCGGCGACCTGCCCGATGGCAAGGCTGCCGAAGATGATGGCGAGCGCGGCGAGCGCAAACATCAGAATGCCGAGCGGTACGCTGCCGTTCGTGGCCGTGAGGACGCTGGAGGCTTTGAAAAAGATGCCGCTTCCGATGACGGTTCCGGTGATGAGTGTGATGGCAGTCAGCAGACCGTAGCGCTGCTTCTGCTCCGGATTGGGATCGTTCATGTCGATCATTCTCCCTTTTTTGATTTCTTCTGTTCCGCCTGCATATCCTATTCCTCTTCGCCCATCCTGTAAAGCGCAATTTCTGCATAGAGCACATGAAGAATCTTCATAGCCATAAATCGCCATTTAAAAGCGCAGTCCCCGCCTTCACAGAGCACATGTCCATCTGCGGAGCGGGGATTTTGCGTGCGTTTCTTCCTTACGGCTCGCGCACAAACCACAAATGCTTCAGGCTCTCCGGCATGAGGGAAAAGAGCGCATCCGCCGCTGTGTCCGGATCGAGGGGATACTGCCCCAGCGTCCATCTTTTATACATATAGCTGATTCCGTAGCACAGCACGTCCACCTGCAGCGCCTCCTCCGGCGTGAACGCGGCGCCGCCGCGGTTCTGCGCCGTGATCTGCTCCACAACGGATTTGGAATACGTATAGACGAAGTTTTCCATAGAATTCACGCCGGTCGTATAAAACGCGCGGCGAAACTCTGTCCATTCGCTGCGGGCGAAGCTGTAAAGCCGGAAAAACAGGTCCCGGTAGTTGTCGCAGTGCTGCAGCGCTTCATCCAGCAGGGACTGATAATTGTAATTCAGCACATCATATTTGTCCTTGAAATAGCGATAAAACGTGGCCTTGCTCACACCGGCCTCCGCCGCGATTTTTTCCGTGGTGATCTTTTCAATCTCCGCTCTGGCGATCAGGCGATTGAAGGCAGAGACGATCGCTTGTTTCGTGCGTTCCGGCATACTCATCCCTCCATGAGACGATTTATGAATATAGTATCATAATGAGACGAAAACGCAATAGTGTATCGTGACTTCATGCAGAGAATCCCGTATAGTAAACTTGTAATCCGTTAAACAATTGTCATTCTTGGATAGGAGGCTACCCTCATGGCAGATCATGTTTTCACCGAAGGCGAAAAGAAATGTCTGGAGCAGTACTGGAAGGAATGCAGCAGAACGCCGCGCAAAAACCTGATCAAGCTGGTGCGGCACATCAACATGTTCAATCCCCTGCCCAGCGAGAAAAGCTGGGAGTATATCTTCTATGACCGCCAGCTGACAGACGCGCAGATCGATTTTGCGCTGAAGATGAAGCTGCGCAAGCCTTATTATATCAACGACCTGGCCGCGCGCGAGAGCATGAGCATTGAGGACACGGCAAAGATGGCGGACGAGCTCGTGCACATCGGTCTGCTGGAATACTGCTGCGACGATGACGGCGTGGACCGCGTGATGCTGCCGGTGTTTGCTCCCGGCAACATGGAGAGCACCGTCATGACCAAAGAGCGGACGGACGCCTTTCCCGAGACGGCTCCGGCCTTTCTCATGGGCAGTGCCGATGGGGCAGGCGCTCATGCGGGCGATCCCCGTGGAGCAGGCCATTCAGAACGAGCCGAAGCGCGTGAAATACGAAGAAATCTCCTACTGGCTGGACAAGGCCGGAGAGAGCATCGGCGTCGCCCCGTGCGAATGCCGCAAGCTGCGCCGCATGGTCGGCGAGGGCACGGCCGATCTGGAATTTGACTGCTGCATCAATCTCGGCAAATATGCCGAGAGCTGCATCCGCGCCGGAAAGGCCCGCCGCATTACCCGCGAGGAGGCGGAGCACATCATTCTGGAGGCAGAGCGCCGCGGCGCCGTGCATCAGCTTTCGAACATCGACGGCAAGGATTTCTCCCTGTTTATCTGCAACTGCCAGTGGGACACCTGCATGGCGCTGAAAACCAGCTGGTACACCCAGTCGCCCAGTCTCTCCCGCTCGAACTACATTGCCGAGGTGGACACGAAAAACTGCGTCGCCTGCGGCGGCTGCGTGGAGGTCTGTCCGCAAAACGCGGTGAAGCTCGGGCAGAAGCTCTGCCAGAAAAAGCCCGTGGAAATCCAGAACACCGTCATTCCGGACAACAAGGTGTTCTTCGGCAAGGAGCACTGGCAGACCGACTTTCTCACCAACCGCAAAAACGTGATCCCCGAGACGGGCACCGCCCCCTGCAAAACCAACTGCCCGGCGCACATCGCCGTGCAGGGCTATCTGAAAAAGGCGGGCGAGGGCAAGTATCTCGAGGCGCTGGAGCTGATCAAGAAGGAAAACCCCTTCCCCGCCGTCTGCGGCGACGTGTGCGCACGCTTCTGCGAGCAGGTCTGCACCCGCGGCGATATTGACCAGCCTGTTGCGATCGATGAGGTGAAAAAATTCGTCGCCCGCCGGGAGCTGGAGGAAAAACACCGCTTTGTGCCGCAAAAGCTCTTTACGACCGGCCACAAAATCGCGGTCATCGGCTCCGGCCCCGCGGGTTTGAGCTGCGCATACTATCTCGCCGTGCTCGGCCACGACGTGACCGTGTTTGAGCGCGATCAGAAGCCCGGCGGCATGATGGTCACGGGCATCCCCTCCTTCCGGCTGGAGAAGGACGTGGTGGAAGCCGAGATCGATGTGCTGCGTCAGCTCGGCGTGGAAATTCGCTGCGGCGTGAACATCGGCGAGGACGTGACGATTCCGCAGCTGCGCAAGCTGGGGTACAAGGGCTTTTACATCGCCATCGGCGCGCAGAAGAGCGCAAAGCTGCACATCCCCGGCGAAGAGCTCGCCGGTGTGCAGGGCGGCATCGACTTCCTGCGCAGGGTCAATCAGAACGGGGACGCCGCCATTGGCAGGAAGGTCGCCGTGATCGGCGGCGGCAACGTGGCAATGGACGTCTGCCGCACGGCAGTGCGTCTCGGCGCGGAGGAAGTGACGATCGTCTACCGCCGCAGTGCCGATGAGATGCCCGCCGACAAGGAGGAGGTTGCCGAGGCGCAGGCCGAGGGCGTCGTCTTCCGCTATCTCAGCGCACCGACAGAGATTCTCGGCGAAAACGGCGCGGTCTGCGGACTGAAGGTCGAGCGCATGGCGCTCGGCGAGCCGGACGAGAAGGGCAGAAGAAAACCGGTCGGAACCGGTGAATTTGAGATGCTCGACGTGGACACCGTGCTCGGCGCAATCGGTCAGACCGCCGACTGGGGCAGCCTGCTGGAGGGCAGCCGCGTCGCGCTGAACAAAAAAGGCTATGCCGAGGCAGACAGCTGGACCTATCAGACCGCCGAGCCCGACATTTTCGTGGGCGGCGACATTTACACCGGCCCGCGCTTCGTCATCGACGCGATTGCCGCCGGCAAGGAGGGCGCCGACTCGCTGCACCGCTTCGTGCACGAGGGACACAGCCTGACGCTCGGCCGTGTCAAGCGCGACAATTACCACTACATCGACAAGGACAATCTGGACATCGGGTCTTATGACACCGCCTCCCGCCAGAAGCACGGGATCGACGAGAAGAAGGTCAAGACCTTCCGGGACGACCGGCTGCCCTTCACGGAGGAACAGGTGAAGACCGAGACTGCCCGCTGCCTGAGCTGCGGCGCCGCCCGCGTGGACCGGAACATCTGCATCGGCTGCGGTCTGTGCACCACGCGCTGCAAGTTTGACGCGATCCATCTGCACAAGGAGTTTGACGCCTGGGGCGTGGAGTATGAAAAGCTGGTGCCGCTGGTGCTCAAAACCACGGCGCAGAAGGTCGGCCGCCGGATCATCAAAAAGGAGATCTGAGATGCACGAGATCGGTGTATTGACCAAGGCGGTGGATCTGGTCGAGAGCGTTGCCAAAGACAACGGATTGGATCACATCGGCTATATCACGCTGGAGATCGGCGAGCTTACCGGCTATGTTCCGGTGTTCTTTGAGAAGTATTTCCCCGTGGTCACAGAAGGCCGCCCGGTCTTTCAGGGAACGGAGCTTCGCATCCAGACCGTCCGCGGACAGGCGCTCTGCGCCGAGTGCCAGACCCTCTACAATGTCATGCGGCAGGAGGGCCGCTGTCCGAAATGCGGCAGCCGGGAGAAAAAGATTCTCGGCGGTCAGCAGTTTCTGGTCAAGGAGATCGGATACGAGGCCGAAGCAGCCAAAAACTGAAAAAATCCCCCTGTATTCGCGGAGAATACAGGGGGATTTCTCATATCGTCAGTTAACGGCGAGATATGCCTCAATCCGGCGGATGGCCTCGCCCATCTTGCCCGGGTCGGAAAAGCGATGGTCCGTTCCCGTCATCGGAACAAAATACAGGTTGTTTTTCATGGCAAACGCCTCGCACGAAGAAAACGGCACCACTTCGTCCTTCCTGCCGTGCAGAATCAGAATCCGGTCGGAAAACGGCGCATAGTCGAGCGCCATGATATCCGCCTCGCGAAGGCTGTCCAAAAACTCCCGGTCAACCGGAATCTTGCGGTCAAAGCCGACCTCCACGGCCGCGCCCTCGTTCAGCCGCTCGCGGTTTTCCTCCGTCATGATTCTGTCGCACAGCACCTGATACATGTTGACGGCGGGGCAGCGCAGCGCGATCCGCCGAAACGGGTTTTCGTGCGCAGCAATGTAGTTCAGCAGCAGGTATCCGCCGAAGCTGGTCGCATAGGCATCCAGCACTGCCGCCGGATACTGCGACCGAAGATACGCCGTCATCACCTCGAGATAGCGCATGCAGTCCGACAGGACCAGCTTTTCACGCGTGTCCGAGCCGTGACACGGCAGGTCAAAGGTGACGACCGCCGCGCCGGGATGTCTGGCGCACAGGCTCCCGGAAAATCGCGCCGCGGCCCGGTTGTCCCGGTGGCCGGCGAAGCCATGGACGAACAGGACCACCTGATCGATGGCAGCGTCCGGATTGCAGATTTGTTTACAGGCGATGCTGCAGCCCTGCAGATCGACCTGAAAATATTGCTCCATAGAGCATCTTACTCCTTTTTTCGATTGTTATAATCCTCGTTGATGCGCCGGCTCCAGCTCTTCGCGAGCGGCGCGCTGGCACGCACCTGGCACACCGCCTCTGCCACGGTGTCATAAATCACGGCGGTGCCCTGGCGGTCGGCGTGGTAGTTTACGGCGCGGTCCGCCCCGATGCCGAAGCGCTTTGCCGTGGTGACGGCGTCAATATTCGCCGCGAGGAACAGAAACTCCCAGCCGTATTTCTCCTTTTCGTGCTCGATCATCCGTTTGACGCGATCCGCGTCATAGCGGCTGCTCGCGTTTTCCATGCCGTCGGTCGTGATGACGAAGACGGTGTGCTCCGGGACGTCCTCCGGCCGGGCATACTTGTGGATGTTCGCAATGTGGCGGATCGCGCCGCCGAGAGCGTCGAGCAGCGCGGTGCAGCCGCGCACGGTGTAGTCCCGGTCGGTCATGGGCTTTACGTCCGCGAGCTTCACGCGGTCATGGAGCACCTCGCTCACGCTGTCAAACAGGACCGTGGAGACGAAGCATTCCCCATCCTGTTTTTTCTGCTTTTCGATCAGACTGTTGAAGCCGCCGATGGTATCTCCCTCGAGTCCGGCCATGGAGCCGCTGCGGTCGAGAATGAATACGAGTTCGGTGATGTTGTTTTTCATTTGAAATACCTCCTGTACTGTGTTCGTGGTTTGGCTTACGGTCACAGTATAGGAGTTTTTCCGATGCAATTGGTCGCCTGCGGGGCGACATTTTTTCACGCGCCAAGCAGCGCCTGATCGAAGGCGAAGAGCGCCTCGTTGATCTCATAGATATCGTAGTGCTCGTGGACGATGAAGTATTCGATGATCAGATCGAAGCGGTTGGAGTGGCTGAGCGCGTAGCCCGCTTTTTTCAGCAGCTCCCCGGTCTCCTCCAGATCCAGCTCCAGCGCGATGGCAAAGGCAATGGCCGTGGGCTTGCTCGGCTTATACTGGGCGTCCTTGCGGATCTTGGAGAAGAGCTTCCGGTCCACATTCGCCCTTTTATAGCACTCAGAGTCCTTCATGCCGCGCTCATCGATCTTCCGCAGCAGCATCTGGGAAAAGCTCTCGTCCAGCTCCCGGTCCAGATCGCGAAGACTGAAGGGCAGCTTTTTCCGCTGTGCCTTCGGCTTCGGCCTCTCTGCCGCCATCGGCGCGGGCATGGTGGGAGCCGGCATCGAAGGCCGCTGCATCTCTGAATTAAGCAGCACCGTGGACTCCCGCGCGTTATACATATGATGCGCCTGAACATAGTGCTCATCGACATATTCGGCGATGTCCTGAAACAGCTTTTTGCCGATCTGAAAGACGCCGCTGTCATACACCACGAGGAACACCGTCATCTCATGCTGCAGAAGGAAATCGCTGATCTCCCGGATCGCAATCTGCAGCGCCTGATCCTTCGGAAAGCCGAAGCTGCCCGCTGAGATGATCGGAAACGCGATGGTCGAAAACCGCCGCTTCTGCGCAATTCTGAGCGCAGAGCGGTAGCACGACGCGAGTGTTTCCGCCTCACCGTGCGCGCCGTCGATCCAGCGCGGACCGACAGTGTGGATAATATAGGTCGATTTCAGCGCGAAGCCTTTGGTCAGAACCGCGTCGCCCGGCGCGCAGAAACCGATCTTCGCGCAGGCTGCATCCAGCTCCGGCCCCGCCGCGCGGTGGATCTGTCCGTCCACACCGCCGGTGCCGATGAGCTTCTCGTTTGTCGGATTCACCACCGCGTCGCACGCCATCGCCGTTAAATCCTGTCGAATGATCTGTAAAGGCATCGTTTTCATCTCCCGTCTCAAGGCCTGTCTCCATTATACCTTCCGCAGCGCACCGTTTCAAGCCGCGCGCATTTGCTATTTGCGCGCTTTTTCTTTATAATCAGGTCAGAAGATTTACGGAGGGCATTCGAATGCATTTTGCAGACGCAAAATCGCTTTTGACGCGATATAACGGCATGAATCTCTATCGAGGCTGCGCGCACGGCTGCGTGTACTGCGACAGCCGCAGCACCTGCTATCAGTTTGCGCATCCGTTTGAGGATATCGAGGTCAAGCAGAACGCGCCTGCGCTGCTGGAGGACATTCTGCGAAAGCGGCGCCGACGGATCGTGATTTCGACCGGCTCCATGTCTGATCCCTATCAGCCCTGCGAAGCGGAGCTCCGGCTGACACGGCGCTGTCTGGAGCTGATGGAGCGGTATGGCTTCGGCGCCTCGGTCATCACAAAGTCGGATCTGGTGCTGCGCGATCTGGAGCTGTTCGAGCGCATTCACCAGAGGGCAAAGAGCGTTCTGCAGATGACGCTCACCGTTGCGGACGACGGATTAAGCCGGATTTTGGAGCCGAATGTCTGCACAACGACACGGCGCTATGCGGTGCTGAAGGAATTTCAGCGGCTCGGAATTCCGACCGTCGTCTGGATGACGCCGATTCTCCCGTTTTTGACGGACACAGAGGAAAATCTCCGAACCATTCTCGATTACTGCTTTGACGCAGGCGTGAAAGGGATCGTGTGCTTCGGCGCGGGGGTGACGCTCCGGGACGGCAGCCGGGAGTATTTCTACCGCGCGCTGGACCGGCATTTTCCCGGGCTGAGCGACGAATACCGCAGACGATATGGCAGCGCCTATGAGGCGAGCAGCCCGAACCGGGACTTGCTGCTGCGCATCTTCCACGAGGAATGCGAAAAGCGCGGCGTTCTGCACGATCCGGATGACTGCTTCCGATTCATTGCCGAGCTCCCGGAGCCATGTGATCAGCTGTCGCTGTTTGAATAGCAGTAAACCGCTGTCTCAGCTGAGACAGCGGTTTTTCATTCGTCTTTATTCTCCTTTTCGTTTCAGCTCGCCGAGCATGGCGCCGCCGATGATGAGCACGGCGCCGAAAAGCTGCACCGGCGTCATCGTCTCGTGCAGCAGCACAGCGGAAAACAGCAGGGCTGAGACCGGATCGGCGTAGCTGATGAGGGCAACGGACTGCCCGGGCAGCTTCTGCAGACCGGAGAAATAGAGCAGATAGGCGAGCGCCGTGTTGACCAGGCCGATCACGGCGATATAAGGCAGATCCGCCGCCGTGGGATGCGGCAGCCCGACCGTGAGCAGGACATACACCAGCACGACGAGGAAAGCGACGTCCAGCTCAATCGCCGCCGTCTGCATGCCGGGCGTCCGGGTGATGCGCTTGTTGAAAGCAATCAGAGAGGCATAAAACAGCGCGGAGACGATCGCCGTTAAGAGTCCCGCCGTGTTCATGCCGCCGAAGGCGATGCTGCCGCTGATGCACACAAGACCGACGCCCACAACGCAGACCGCAAGAATCTTCCGCCCGGTCAGCTTTTCCTGAAACAGCACCGGAGAGAGCAGCAGAATGAGCATTGGGCCGACATAATAGATCAGCGTCGCAAGGCTGACATTCAGCATCCGGTACGCCTCGAAGAGCGCAACCCAGTTGAAGCCGAGCGCCGCGCCGCCGAGCAGCAGCGGCACCGCCTCGGCGCGGATGGCGCCGCGGTCAAAGCCGCCGCGCAGCAGCACCAGCAGCGTGAGCACCGGACCGCCAATCAGCGTGCGCAGCAAAACGACCTGACTGCCGTGGAAGGAGATGTGCGAGACGACATAGCCGTTCGTGCCGAAAATGAGCATGGACAGCAGATAGATGCCATAAAACAGGATGGGCGGCCTTCCGCCGCGCGTCTGGTTGGGTTCGTTCATGAGCTTCGCCCTCTTGCTTTCCGAATTCTGTCATTATCATAATGGGAATCGGCGCAAATGTAAATACAAAAACACCGGAGATCCGAGAATCTCCGGTGTAATAGCAGGACAAATAAGCCTCGCAGAGTTCGCTGCCTGAAAGCAGCAAATGAAGTCATATCCGTTTTTTTCGGAGCTGTGCCCCGGAAAAAACACCCTGAGACTCGCTTCCGGCGAGTCCTCGCGTCGACCAACCGAGGCATCGCCGAGGGCGATGGAACGCGAGTATCTCCTCAATCTGTCGAAAAAACAGGTTTTTCGACAGATTGAAACACCGGAGATCCGAAGATCTCCGGTGTATGGGTTTCAAAAGAGCTGATTACTCAGCGGCAGCGGCCTTGGCGGCAGCGTCTGCAGCGGCCTGAGCGGCAGCGGCAGCCTTCTGCGCAGCAGCCAGATCACCGGCGGCGACAGCAGCCTTCGCCTCTTCGGCGGCCTTCTGCGCAGCAGCAGCGGCGTCAGCAGCGGAAACTGCGGGAGCAGCAGGCGCGACAGGCGCAGCGGGAGCGGCGTAGACGGGCTGAGCGGGCTGAGCAGGAGCCGTGTACACGGGCTGAGCCACGGGAGCGGCAGCGGCATAAGCCTGCGCCTTGACGGCCTTCTTGGCCTTCTTGGCAGCCTTCTTCACCATGTGCGCGACGATCCAGAACAGGAGCGCAACGACAGCCAGGATGACCATGGCCTTCAGCTGCTGCTTGCCGGTGATGTCGCCAATGATGTGGCCCCAGGGATTCTCAGCACCGGTGGTGACACCGAACGCATAGCCCTTGAAGCCGCCCTTGATGAAGGTCCAGACGACAGCCGCGATAGCGGAGATGGCGGAGATGCAGCCGAACACTGCAGCAGCGCCGGCGCCCTTTCCAAACAGAGCGAAGATTCCGAACAGACCCGCGAGCAGGCCGGCAACGGAAGCGAGGAGCATCAGCGCATAGCTGACAACCTTGCCAATGACTTCGTTCATGACGGCAGCGCCCTGATACTCGTTGATGTAAGCCAAACCGGCGTCGGCGATCTTGTCAGCGACGTAGAGGTTCACGACGGGGTAGCCGTTGCGGACCATGATGCCGCCGTTCTCCTGCATGAAGAGATCGGTAGCGGGGTTGAAGTTCGCGCCGAGATAATCATCCTGACGCAGGATGCTCAGAACGCTGGGGCAGACCTCGTCGCCCTCGCCCTCAGCCACGGGGAAGCCCCACTCGGACTGCTCATAGGTATCCCAGAAGCCGGGATAGATGGCGTTGCGGACAGCGTCCTTGTCGCTCTCCTCGATGTTGCCGACGAGAGACTGGAAGATGGGCTCGGGAACCTCATCGGCGGGGTAAACCTGACCGACATAGTTGTTCACATAGGAGGGCTGGCTGAGCAGACGGCACAGGCCGACCGCCAGAGTGACCTGGCCTTCCTCAAACTGCGCGAGCTGCTTCTCGCCGTCGGCGAGCTGCTGCGCGCCGTCAGCCAGCTGGGCGCGGCCTTCGGCGAGCTGTCTCTCACCGTCAGCCAGCTGCACCTCGGCATCGGCGAGGGCAGCCAGACCGTCTTCATACTGCTTCAGCTGGGCAAGGCCGTCATAGTACATGGCGACAACATTGCCGCAGATGGAAGTATCGGTGGGGTTGGAAGCCAGCAGACCGCCGACGTCCATACCGACCATATCACTGATGGCGGAGACGGCCGCGGAGTTCGCGAGCAGGTTCATGACCGCCGCGCGGAGCTGACCGCCGACGGTGTCGATGGTCTCGCCCACGACGGGCAGGCTGGCGTTGAAGTTGCGCACGTTCTGCGCAGCGCCCGCGATGCCCTCGATGAGAGGCATGTAGCTCTCGAGCATGGCAATCTTCTGCTTGCCTTCGTTGTAAGCCTGGGTATTGTCGGCAATCAGCTGTTTGCCTTCGTTGTACTGACGATAACCGTCAGCCAGCTGGGCCTCGCCGGCCGCGAGCTGGGCCTGGCCGTCGGCATAGGCAGCCTTGCCGGCTTCGAACGTATCGACGCCTTCCATGTAGGTGTCATAGTTCTCGCTCAGCTGCTGGATGCCGGGCTTGAGCTGGTCGTTGATCGCGGCCAGACCGGACTCCTGGTCCGCTTCTTTGTAATCCTTGATGTTCAGCACGTCCTTCATGCCGGCAACTCCGGAGAACAGGCCGAAGATACTCGCGGCAATCAGGCACAAGCTGAGGATTGCAAGCAGTACTTTTTTCATAATAATCCTCCACTCTACTGCTATATATTTCGGGGCTATTTACCCGAATCGTACTCTTAAAATATAGCTTAAAAAAACTGAATTTACAAGAGTCGATGAACAAAAAAATCCGTCATGTTCAAAAATTTATTTTTTAAACAAAAAAGTTACAAAAGTTTGTGCAATTCTTCATTATTATAGAGCCGAATTTTCCATTAAAAGGAAGTTGAAAAGAGGGGCACAGCACCGTCTGAAAGAGGTCTCTGCAGCTATGGACGATGACGCTGCGATGAAGTTCCAGGTCCACAGAAAAAAGACGGACTGCAGCAGTCCGTCTTTTCCTTTTGCGTTTTCACTTATCTGCCGAGATCGCGGTAGAGGAACGTGACAATCTGGCCGCGCGTGCAGGGGCTCGCGGGGCTGAACGTCGTCGCAGAGGTACCGGCGGTGATCTCGTTCTTCACCGCCCAGAGGACGGCGCTGTAGTAGTAATCGCCGGACTTCACATCCTTGAAGGGGTTCTTCGCGTCCACTTTGTTCTGACCCTCGCTGCGCCAGAGGAACGTGACCACATGCGCGCGGGTGCAGGGCGCGTTCGGGCTGAAGGTCGTCTTGCTCGTGCCCTGCGTGATCCCCTGCTCCACCGCCCAGAGAACGGCATTGCAGAAGTAATCACCCGACTTCACGTCCGTGAAGGGATTCTTCGAGCCGGCGGGCTTCGGTTCACCCGCGGCGCGCCACAGGAAGGTCACGACCTGACCGCGCGTGCAGGTCGCGGCGGGCGAGAACATCGTCGCGCTCGTGCCCTGCGTGATGCCCTGCTTCACTGCCCAGAGAACCGGCGCATAGTAATACTGATCCTTTGCCACATCCTTGAAGGGGTTTTGGGCGTCGGGTTTTGCCGTCGGCGCAGGCGTCGTCGTGGGTTTCGCCGTCGGCGTTGGGGTCGGCGTCGGCGCAAGCTTTGCGACCGGCTCCGTCCTCGTCTGGCCGCAGACCGTGCAGGTGAAGGTTTTCACGCCCTCCGCCGTCTGTGTCGGCTTTTTCGTCACCTTGCCGCCATCCCAGACATGTCCCTTCGCAGAGATTGCGCTGCCCCGCTGCACAGTCTCGCCGCAGACGGTACAGACCATGTCTCCGGTATAGCCCGCCGCGGTGCAGGATGCTGCCCGGGCGTTTCTGAGCTCCGTTCTGTGGCCTTTGGCCGGGATGGACGCGCCGTATTCCACGATCCGGCCGCAGTCCGTGCAGACCAGATCCCCGGTATATCCGACCGCCGTGCAGGAGGCCTCGCGAACAGACATACGCTCGGCGTGATGGCCTGTCGCCGGGATTGCCTTGCCCTCCTGTAGAACCAGACCGCAGTTGCTGCAGACCTGATCGCCGGTATAACCGTCCTCCGTGCAGGAGGCCTCACGGGCGTTCGCCGTCTCCGGCGTATGATTCGCCATGAGCGTGTTGCTGTCCAGACTGAGTGTGTAGAACTCCGGCACACTGCCGAAGGTGACATACCAGCGAAGCGCGCCGTCAATCTCGACCGGGACGCAGTCAGACAGCGCGCCGGGGGCGGAGTATGTGCTGCCCTGCGGCGAGCCGTCGGCATTCAGGAACCGGAAATATACCTGATCGTCCACCGTCCAGAGCACGATCAGTCTGCCGTCGCTGAGCGAGACGAGGTGCGGCGTGGAGAGATAGGTCTTATCCGCGCCGGCAGAAGGATAATCCGTGAGCCAGAAGGTCCTCACGGCGGAAGAGGAAAGATCGTTCTTCGGCACCGCGCTGATAAAGATATTTCGCTGCGCGCTGCCCTGACTCAGATTCTCATTCGTCTGATCCACGCTGAAGCCCGCGGCAACGAAGTGAGACGCCGTCGCGGCAAATCCGCCGAGACTTGCTCCGGTGGTGTTATCTCCCGTTTCACCGCGGAACGTCATCAGATCCACGCGCTCGCTGACAGCGCCCCAGGTCGGCAGGAAGCGTCCGTTCGCATTGATGGCGCGGCAGCGGTAAAGCGTCGCCGACCGGGGATAGGCGTCCCCGTGGTCAAGCGTCACGGCGCAGCCGCCGTCCAGCAGGAGAAACTGGTTGAAGGAATGGCTGACATAGCCGTAAGCCTCGTTCATGACGGAGCTGCGCACATCCGTCACGGTCATGTCGCTCTTTCGCACGGCGAAGGTCAGGTTCGCCTGGTGCCCGTTGTACATTCTGTGCGAGGTGTGCACATAAAGATATGCGGCGTCTTCCGCCATGCGCAGCGAACCGGAGCGGAACGGAAGCTCGGTGTTCTGCCCATAGAGACTGACACTGCTCAGGCGCTCCCAGTCCTTGGAATACTTCACGACGCGCACGACCTCCGCGTCGTCTGACAAGTCGGGGTTTTGCTGGCCGAAGACAAAGAAGTAGCTGTCCTCGCCGTTGAAAAAACCTCCGAAGAGCGAAAGCTCCTGCGGCAGAACCCGCTGCGAGAGAATCGCGCCGTCCTTGCTGTAGGTTTCAACGACAATCTTCGCATCGCTGCCGGGAATGGCTTCCACGCGGCAGAGACTGCTCCCCAAGGAAAAGAGATGGGAGCGCACCGCACGCGCCGCGTGCGTTTCGGTATACCAGCCGTTTTCATAATCATAAATCATTCTGCCGTGGTGGTAGGTTTGGGCATCCATGTTTGTGGACGACGCCGGCGTCGGCGCCGCCTGTGCCGAAGGCAGGATGCTGAAGAGCATCATCGCCGCCAGCAGCAGAGAAAACAGTCGTTTTTTCATGGGGAGCTCCTTTCTTTTCATCGAAATCAGCACCACCAGTATATCACGCTCTTCTGTCTCGCACAAGAACGGCACAGCCGAAGGTTCGGCTGTGCCGTTTGCTAATTTCCTTTTATCCCAGCGGGTTCTTCTGAATCTTTGCCCAGCGGCGGGGATATTTCTCCGGCGTGGGCGCGAGCTTGCGGATGCGGATGACATTGTGCGTCTGCTCCATGCCGGGGATCGTATAGGGCAGAATCTCCGCCGCGCCGCCGCCGAGCAGCTCGATGGCGCGGGCGGCTTCCGCGAGCTCGTCCTGCGCGCCGGGCCCCTTCATGGCGAGAAACACGCCGCCGACCTTTACGAACGGAAGACAGAGCTCGGCGAGCACCGAGAGCTTCGCCACCGCGCGGGAGACCGCCGCGTCATAGCGCTCGCGCAGGTCTGTCGCCTCCTCCGCCCGGGCGTGGAGGCACTGCACATCCTTTAGCTCGAGCCGCTCACAGGTCTCCGAGAGAAACTGCACGCGCTTTTGCAGACTGTCGAGCAGCGTGAGCTGCAGATCCTCGCGCGCGATCTTCATCGGCAGACCGGGAAAGCCCGCGCCGGAGCCGACGTCGATGACCGAAGCGCTCTCCGGCAGCGGAGACACGGAGAGCACCGCCGCGCAGTCGAGAAAGTGCAGCCGCGCGGTCTCCGCCTCGCCGTGGATGGCCGTGAGATTCATGACCTGACTGCGCTCGGCGAGATAGGCATAATACGCCGCGTATCGCGCCGCCGCCTGCTCAGACAGCGGCAGACCCAGCGCTGCAAAGCCCTCGCGCAGAATCGATTCCATGCGCTGCTCCATCAGTCCTCTGCCTCCGCCGTCTCCGGCTTCCACAGGGGGTTGCTCCGGCCGTAATTGCGCGTCATGCGCGCGATTTTTCCGGCGAGCGTCTCCGGAATCTGGCCGGGCAGGAGCCGCCACTTCCAGTTCTCGCCCAGCACGCCGGGCGTGTTGATGCGCGTCTCGGCGCCGGTGTTCAGATAGTCCTGCAGCTGCGCGATGAAGAGCACCGCGACCGAGCTCATGCCGCCGCGGATCATGCCGAAATTGCGGCCCTCGGCATCATTCAGGCCGAGATATTCATCCGCAAAGGCCACGTCGTCCGGATCGGCCTCGTTGCGCCAGGCGGCGAGCGTCGTGTTGTCATGCGTGCCGGTGTAGCAGATACAGTTGGGCGAATAGGTATGGGGCAGATAGTTGCTCGGCTCGCGCGAGTCGAAGGCAAACTCCAGCACCTTCATGCCCGGCAGCCCGGACTCGGTCAGCAGCGCCTGCAGCTCGGGCGTGATGAAGCCGAGGTCCTCGGCGATAAACTGCACATCGTGGAACCAGCCCGTGAGTCTGCCGACGAGATCCATGCCCGGACCCTTGACCCACTTGCCGTTGCGGGCGGTCTTGTCGCCGTAGGGGACGGACCAGTAGGCCTCGAAGCCACGGAAATGGTCGATGCGCAGCGCGTCATAGAGCTTGGCCGCGCCCTCGACCCGGCGGATCCACCAGCCGTAGCCGTCGGCGCGCATGGCGTCCCAGCGATAGAGGGGCGTGCCCCAGAGCTGACCGTCGGCAGAGAAATAGTCGGGCGGCACGCCGGAAACGGCGGTGGGCACATTCTGATCGTCCAGCTGGAAGCTCTCGGGGCTGGCCCAGGTGTCGGCCGAGTCCATGGCCACATAGATGGGCAGATCGCCGATGATGCCGATGCCCTTTTTCTTCGCGTAAGCATGGAGCGCGTTCCACTGGCGGAAGAACAGAAACTGCACGAAGGAATAGAACTCCACATCCTCGCGGAGCTTCTCTCGCCACTCGCGCACTGCCTCCGCCCGGTGCAGGCGCAGCGCCTTTTCCGGCCACTCAGCCCACGGCAGACCACCGAAGTGATCCTTCGCGGCCATGAAGAGGGCGTAGTCCTCGAGCCAGCGCGCATTTTCCGCGCGGAAGGCGGCAAACGCATCTGCAAACTGCACCATGCCGCGCGCCGCCGCCTTTCTCAGCAGCGGGAAGCGGTTTTCATAGAGCTTGCCGTAATCGACATAGGCCTCGGTATCGCCCCAGTCGATGCCCTTGAGCTCGCTTTTCTTGAGCAGCTTGTCTTCCACGAGCAGATCGAGATCCACGAAATAGGGGTTTCCGGCAAAGGTGGAATAGCACTGATAGGGGCTGTCGCCGTAGCTGGTGGGTCCCACGGGGAGGATCTGCCACCAGGACTGATTGGCGCGGGCGAGAAAATCGATGAAATCATACGCGGCCTGTCCCAGCGTGCCGATGCCGTGCGCGGAGGGCAGGGAAAAGACGGGCAGCAGAATGCCGCTGCTTCGGTTGAGTTTCATATCGTTTATCCTTTGACTGCTCCTGCAGCCACTCCTTTGATAATATGCTTCTGGCACAGCAGATAGAAAACGATGACGGGGATGATGCTCAGCAGAATGAGCGCCATCGTCGCGCCGAGATCCACTGTGCCGTAGCTGCCCTTGAGATACTGGATGTGGATGGGGATGGTGCGGTATTCGTTGATGTCCAGCACGAGGGCGGGCAGCAGATAGTCGTTCCAGACCCACATGATTTCCAGAATGCCGACGGAAATCAGCGTCGGCTTGAGCATGGGAAGCACCACGGAGAAGAACGTGCGCACCGGGCCGCAGCCGTCGATCGCGGCGGCCTCCTCAATCTCAATGGGAATGGATTTGACGAAGCCCACAAACATGAAGATCGCAAGCCCTGCGCCAAAGCCGAGATAGACGATCGGGATCGTCCACGGCGTGTTCAGATGGAGCCGGTCCGCCGTCTTGGACAGCGTGAACATGACCATCTGGAACGGGACGACCATGGAGAACACGCAGAGATAATAAATCACCTTGCAGAACAGCGAATTCACGCGCGCAATGTACCACGCGGCCATGGACGTGAACAGGAGAATGAGCCCCGTGGAGAACACGGTGATCATCACGCTGTAGAGCGCGCTCTTCCAGAACGGGTAATTGCCGAAGGTCATGCCCTTGATGAAGTTCTTGAATCCGGCCCACATCTCGCCCAGCGGGAGCGAGAAAGTGTCGGTCTTGACGAAGGTGTTGACCTTGAAGGAGTTGATGACCACGGCGAGCACGGGCAGCACATAGATGATGCAGATGACCGTGAGCACGATGGACATGATCGCCTTGCGCCGGCGCTCGGCGGAGAGGGTTTTCTGTTTGTTCATTACTGCTGCACCTCCCGTTTGCGCGTTGCCGCCAGCTGCATCAGACCCAGACCCGCGACCAGGATGAAGAAGATCACGGCCTTGGCCTGCGCCACACCCTTGGAAGCGGAGTTGGAGCTGTAGAACGTGTTATAAATGTTCAGCGCCAGCATCTCGGTTGTCTTGATGTTCGTGCCGTCCGCCTGTGTGATAAACGGCAGACCGCCGGTGAGCGCGAGGTTCTGGTCGAAGAGCTTGAAGCCGTTGGTGAGACTCAGGAAGGTGCAGATCGTGATAGAGGGCATCACGTTCGGAATCGTGACGCGCCAGAGCGTCTGCCACTTGCTTGCGCCGTCAATGCAGGCGGCCTCGAGCATATCCTCCGACACGGCCTGCAGCCCCGCGATGTAGATGATCATCATATAGCCGATCTGCTGCCAGCACATGAGGATGATCAGCCCCCAGAAGCCGAAGCGCGTCTCCATGAGAATGGAGGTGCCGTAGCGCGAGAGGATGCCGTCAAAAATCATGCTCCAGATATATCCCAGCACGATGCCGCCGATCAGGTTCGGCATGAAGAACACCGTGCGGAACAGATTGGAGCCGCGGATCCCCTGCGTGAGGAAATAGGCCACGGTAAAGGCCAGCACATTGATGAGAATCACGCTCACTACGGCAAACAGCGCCGTATACCAGAAGGAGTGAAGGAAGCTGGGGTCCTTCAGCGCGGTGAGATAATTGCCAAAGCCCACGAACTTTGCGTCCCGAATGAGCTTGAATTTACACATGGAAAGATAAATGCCCTGAACAAACGGCCATACAAAGCCGATGATGAATGCGGCGGTCACCGGACCGAGAAACAGCCAGGACCACGGACGCATGGACTTCCGGAAGACGTTTCCGGAGCTCATGGTGTCTCTTCTTCTCTTTGGTTTCAAAGGATCATCTCCTTTATCCCGATTTCTCGAAAACGGGGCGGACGAATTCGTCCGCCCCGGGGTGGTTACTATGATGTTTCGTCAGAAACGCGATCAGCCGTTCACGGCGGCATACTGGGCGGCCCAGCCTTCCACGAAGGCGGTCTTCACAGCGCCCCAGGTGGCGTCGGAGGGATCGGCATTGTAAGCGTTGAGCGCGGAGACCAGCGCGGCGCGGTACTCGTCCACGTTGGGCTGATAGTTCGTGGCCCAGTCCATGACGTAGTTGCCGGCAGCAGCGTAAGCGTCAGCCGCGGCAAGGAAGCCGTTGGTGCTCTCGGCGGCCTGCTTATAGGGCATGACGCCGAAGGTGTCCACCAGCATACGGGACGCATCAGGATCGGTGACGCACCAGACCATGAAGTCCATGGTGGCCTGCTGATCGGCCTCGGAGGCCTCGCTGTTGATGGCCCAGTAGTTCTCGGTGCCGCAGTTCAGACCGGCCTTCTCCTCGCCGGCAACACCGCAGTAGTAGGGGATCATGGTGGCGTTGGGAACGGACTCGGAAACCGCCGCGTACTCCCAGGAGCCGTTGACGAAGAAGGCGGCCTTGCCGCTGGCAAACTCGCTCTCGGCGTCATGGCCGCCGGTGGCGAGATCCTTGCGGTCGGTCAGGCTGTTTTCCACGCAGAGGTCATACAGGGCCTTGAAGTTGTCAAGATAATCGCCCGTGATGCTCGCGGGGCACTCGGTCCAGGCAGCGCCGGCAGCCTGCTCCTCGTAGTAGTACTCGAGGTTGGCCATGTGGCCGGTGAAGCGCCAGGAGGAGGAGTCGTCCATATCGCAGGAGGTGAAGGCGTCGAAACCGAGCTCGTCGGCGCGGGCGTGGATGTCCTCCACGACGGCCTTCAGGCTCTCAAAGTTCTTGATCTCGTCCATGGTATGGCCGGCCTGCTCAATGAGGTTGGGGTTCACAATGATGCCGTAGCACTCATAGCAGTAGCCGATGGAGCAGAGCTTGCCGTCGGCGTCGCGCAGCTCATAGGCGTCGGTGTTGAGCTCGTTGGCAATGGCGGTGTCGGTCAGGTCGAGCGCATAGTCGCCCCACTCCTTCACAGCGTCCTGATTGCCGATGACGAACAGGGTGGGAGCGGAGGTCTTGTCCATCTCGCTCATGAGGGTCTGGTTGTAAGTACCGGAGGCGGCGGTGACGACCTTGACCGGCACGCCGGTCTGCTCGGTGTACATCTTGGCGACCTCCTGCAGGACTTCGTCAGACTCGGGCTTGAAGTTCAGCCAGTAGACGGAGCCGTCGGCCGCGTCGCCCGCGGGGGCGGCGGAGCCCTGCTGCGCTTCCTGCTTGCTGCCGCAGCCTGCCATCAGCGCCAGGCACAGCACCAGAGCAAGAACCAATGCAAGTGTTTTCTTCATTTTGGTTGCATCTCCTTTTTTCGTTTTCATTTGTCCTTTGGCAGGGAACCCGCTCCCTGCCGATTCATAAATATAGCACAACGACCAAACGAAGTCAATCTATTTGGAAATTTGCTGCCTTTTTCTACAAAATATTCCTGTTTTATTTGTATTTTTCTTCCATTGAAACGGGTGAAAAAAACACAGTAAAAACACAGGGCGGTTCTTCGGAACCGCCCTGTGTTACAATCTATCGAAAAACCTGTTTTTCGTCCGTCTCAGAACTTCCCTCTGCCGAGCACGCCGCGGAGCATCTGCGGCGCGATGTGTCCCGCCTGAGGGACATAGGGCTTGCCGGAGAGGATGGTCTGCTCGACCCGGATGTTTTTCAGACTCGCCTTCGGCACGGTGTAGGGGTTCTGCGAGAGGATGACCATATCGGCGATCTTGCCGGTCTCGAGCGAGCCGCGCTCGCGCTCGTCAAAGCTCGTGTAATAGCCGTTATAGGTGCACATGCGCAGCGCCTCGTAGACATTCAGCGACTGACCGGGCACGGAGTGGTTCACGGCGTTGTGCACCCAGAGCATGGGATCGGGATCGGTGCACGGTCCGTCGGACCCGGCGGAGAGGATGATGCCGTTTTTGGTAAAGGTGCGCAGCGGGTTGAGCTTTTCCGCCCGGTCGCCGAGGATTTCTCGCAGATATTCGTCCGGCTCCTGCGGCCAGTTGATGAAGGCCGTCTGCACCGGGAGCAGAATGCGGTATTTTTTGCACAGGGCAATGCCCTCCTCCGTGGGCAGGCAGGCGTGGATAATGGCGTGGCGGTGGTTCACGCGGGGATAGTCCTCCAGCGCAGCGGCGATGGCGCGCGTCGCCTGATCGAAGGCGGCGTCGCCGATGGCGTGCATCTCAATCTGCAGCCCGGCGCGGTTCGCGGCCTTGCAGAAGGCAATGACCTTCTCATCGCTGTAATAGAGCACACCGCGGTCATTGCTGTTGCGGTACGGCGCGCGCATGGCCGCGTCCATCGAGCCGAAGCAGCCGTCAAGCGCGGTCTCAAAGCAGCCGCCGATGCGCGGGAGCTTGCGCCGGAGCGCTTTGCTGACGTCCAGCGTCTGCATGAAAACGCGCATCTGCATGCCGCCCTTGAGTCCAGCGGCAAAGAAGCGCTCCATGTCCACGTCCAGATCGCCCGTGAAGCCCACACCGCTCACGGAGTGGACCATGCCGACGCCGCGCGCGGCGAGATCGTCCGCCGCCCGCTGCATGTTCTGCAAAAGCTTCACCGGGGAGATCGAGCCCGTCACATAGTCGGACACGGCGAAGAACGCCTCCTGATTCATCTCGCCCGAAATCTTGTGGCAGCCGCGCAGCCCCTCGACCTTTTTCTCCACGAGCTCATAGAGCTTCGAGTTGACCACGCAGGCGTGGCCGTCATACTTCACGAGGAAGAGCGGCCGGTCGGGGCAGACGTTATCGAGCTCCGCGCGGGAGACGAGCTTTCCCTCCTCGACGGAATAGGGGCTCGCGCCGAAGGCGACAATGAGCTTGTCCTTCGTCTTGGGGAGAAACGCGCGAATCATATCGAGAATCTCCCGGTTGCTGCGCGCGGACATGACATTCAGTCCCGCGTGGAAGGTGGCATAGCTGGCAAAGTGGATGTGGCTGTCCACAAAGCTCGGGATCAGCACCCGGTCGCCCAGAATCACTTCCTCCGCCTTCTTGTTGAAGCGAAACTGCCGCGGACGCAGGTCGCCCACATAGACGATGCGCCCCTTGTCTTCCACAAGGGTGCTCGCAATGGTGTTGCGATGATCCAGCGTCAGAATGGTGCCGCGATAAATCTTCATGGCGTCCTCCTACTTGATCGTAACCACGTATTTTTCGAGCAATTGAATCGGGTGGTAAGACTCCTTGGACTGGCGGATGCCCGCGTCGCCGGTGTCCTCCTCCCGGTTGATGTACTTCACATCCTCCGAGACATAGCGCTTTGCGTATTCGTTCACGAGCATCTGATAGGCGCCGCTGAATTCGGTGTCCGCCTTTTCGACGTGGATGATGAGCGTATCGCCCACGATCTCGCCGGCGGAGAAGCCCACAATCCGGCCGGCGGCCTTCAGCACGCCGCCGAGGGGCTGATATTCCCAGTAATGCTCCAGAAACTCCTTCACGCACCGCTCTTCAAACACTGCCGTCTCCTCCTCCTTGTGGAAGCGGACGGCGTGATCGTCGAAATAGGCGCGGACCTCCGGAAGGTTTTCCTCCGTGATGTCCTCAAATGTCCAGTCCGGATAGAGGCGGCGGAACCGGTTGACATGGTTTTTCTGCCCGTGCATTTTCTTGCCGGCAAAGGTGACCATGCTCTGCGCGTCATAGAGATAATCGCACCAGTCGCGCAGCAGCTCCGCCTCCAGATCGGGAAAGCAGGCGCGAAGCTGCTCGAGCTCTTCCGTACGGATCGGGAAAAGACGCAGCGGCTCGCCGCTCTCTTTCGCGAGCTCCGCCAGCTCCTTCGCCGCGCACATGCACTCGCCGCCCATGGGGAGCGAATAGACGTGGCCGATGCCCGGCAGCTTTTCGCGCAGAATCAGCGAGCCGCAGATCTCTGCCGCCGCGTCCTCAAAATACGCCTGCCAGAGCACTGCCGCGCCGGAGCTGTCGTTGCACAGGCGCGAGGCTTTTTTCTGAAAGGCTTCGTTCAGCCGGGGAATGTCCGCTGTGGTAATGGGATGAAAGAGGTGATCCATGCGAGAGTTACTCCTCCGATCCCTGTTCGGCCTGCAGCTTCGCCTTCAGCTCCTCAAAGCAGTGGTTGAGAAAATCGCGCTCCGCCTCGCTCTGCAGCGGGGCAAGCCCCTTGCCGCCGTCGGGCGTGTCCACCACGCGGCAGGCGCTGAGCTGAGCGGCGCCCTGCATCTGAAAGACCACATAGCTCTGCCCGGTGATGTCCCAGTCATAGGTAAACAGCACCTGGCACTGCACCGGCGCGCCGTCCGGCCCGGGAATCGAAAATACGCCGTTTTCAAACAGATCCATACATGATTCTCCTGTCAAGTTAATATGTTTTGAATATTGTATCATAATTCCCACCGTTTGAACACCCTGACTTTCCACCCTTCCATCCTTTCGATGATTAATCAACGAAAGCCGGGAGAATGAAGCATATATGCACATTTCACAGTATTTGTGTCAAAAATTTTATGGTTTTTTGGCAACAAACTGTTGAACACGAGGAAAGTTTGTGATATACTCAGTGTCAAGAAATCGTCAATTTAAGAATTGGAGGTTGCGTTATGGACGAAAAGCCCGTTGACCGCCGTGTGAGGAAAACCAAACGGCAGCTGCGTCTGGCGCTGATGCAGCTGATGTCGGAGAAAAACGTAAAGGACATCTCCGTGCGGGAGCTTGCCGCCATTGCAGATATCAACCGCGGCACGTTCTATATTCATTACAAGGACGTCTATGATCTGCTCAGCCAGCTGGAGGAGGAGATGGCAAACGGTCTGATCAAGGTCTGTCAGGCACACAACGCCGAGGAATACAACGGCTCCACCTTCCCCTATCTGAGCGATCTGTATCAGTTCATCGCCGAGAACGCGGACATGTGCCGGGTTCTGCTGGGCGCCAACGGCGACAAGGCCTACACGGATCGAATCTGCGGAATTCTGCGCGACGAGCATCTGTATGATTTCGTGGCACATTTCTACCCGGATAATGACCCCGCTCTGCTGGACTATTTCTGCGCATTCATCATCTCCGGAAACCTCTCTCTTGCCCTGCGCTGGATCAACAGCGGCATGAAGGAGACCACGGAGGAAATGGCCACGCTTGCGGGCGAGATCATCATGCACGGCGTTCAGGTTCTGCAAACCAAGTAAAAGTCCCCCCTTCTTTTTCCCCAAACCGAAAACCGCGGAGCAATGGGACGGCCTTATAAGGAAGTTTTCATTTGCAAGGAATGGTGTAGCCCTTTCGAGGGCTGCACCATTTCCTTTTTTATGCCGAAAGCTTGTATTTCTGCGGGTTTTCCCGGATATCATCCATCAGCTTTTGGAGTTCCTTTTCATCCGGGATGGTGAACATACCAATCGCTGTGAAGTAAATATCCACCTGAACACGAATCTTTCCGGTGGAACGGTCGCTGTTGTGAACCTCGATGCGCTGGATCAGCGTATTCACAATTTCCGGCGTCAGTTCTTTCAGTTCAGTGAATTCCCGAAGCCCCTTCATGAGCATGCGCAGATCCACCTTGGCTTTGTCTGCCTCTCGGAGTGTCTGTTCGCACTCGGCAATTGCGAGCTCGAGATTCTTCTGCTCCTGCTCGTATGATGCAGACATTTTCATAAATCGCTCATCGCTCAGCTTGCCGATGACATTATCCTCATAGAGGCGGGAGATTACGCGGTCAATCTCGGCTACGCGCTTTCTGCTCTGCTCCAGCCGTACTCTTGTCGACTGAAGCTCTTTTTGCTGTGCAGCTTGGTTTTGCTTTGCAAGCAGCATGAAGAACACAGATTCATAGCAGCGCACAAAATCTGATAAGCCGCTTACTGCCTCCAAAACGATCTGCTCAAGGACCACATTTCGGATATAATGGATCTTGCAGCTGCCGCGCCCATCTTTGTAGTTGGCACACCGAAAGAATTCTTGATTTGGTTTCAGGCTCTTGGAAGCGCAGAAGTGCAGCTTAGAACCGCAATCCGGGCAATACACCAAGCCGGAGAACAGACTCCGCCTTCCGGTTTTCGTATTCCGACGTTTGCTTTTGCGAAGTTCCTGTACGCGGAGCCAAGCATTCTCATCAATAATGGCCTCCTGTGTATTGGGAATGATCTGCCACTCATCTTTCGGGTTGTAGATGGTTTTGTGTACCTTGTAGCTGACACTGGTTGTCATGAAATTTATCGTGCAGCCTGTATACTGGCGATTCTCCAGAATATTCACTATGGTGTTGGCACTCCAGTGATACGGACCTCCCGGCAGATCGTTCCGGCTTTTTCTGCCGACTGACTGATAGTACGCAGACGGGACAAGTACCTGCTCTGATTCCAACTGCTTTGCAATCTGAAGTGGGCCGTGACCGGAAAGACAGAGATCATAGATCCTGCGGACAACTTCTGCCGCAGGCTCATCAACATACCACTTCTCATGGTCGTCCGGATCCTTTACATATCCATAAGGAACCGCCGAACCGATGCGCTTTCCGTTCGCCGCCTTCATCGCCCAGACCGCGCGGATCTTTTTGCTGGTCTGCGCCGCGTACCACTCGTTGAAGATGTTGTGGAAGGGCATCATTTCTGTACCCTTGCCGTCGAGGGTTTCCACATTTTCCTGAATGGCGATGAAGTTGACGCCGAGGGTCGGATAGACCACTTCCAGGTAATTGCCAACTTCCAGATAGTTTCGCCCGAACCGGGAAAGATCCTTCACGATGATCGTGGCGACCTTGCCCGCTTCTACGAGCTCCTGCATTTGCTTGAAGCCGGGACGGTCGAAGGTCGTGCCGCTCACACCGTCGTCATAGAAGAACTGCGGATGCAGATACCCGTTCTTCCGGGCATAGTCCTGCAGGATCGTCCGCTGGTTGCTGATGGAGTTGGATTCCATATCCACGCCGTCGTCGTCGCTGAGACGACCGTACAGCGCGGTGATTTTTTCTTCTTGCCCTTTGTTTTTTGCAGCTGTCATTATAAATCTCCTTTCCGGACAACCGGGCATTGCAAAGGCTTACGCCATCTTACAATACCCGGCATGTCCTGTCGAATGTGCTCAGATGAGCTTTTCTTTCAAAATGAGCGTCCTGAATTGCTCCAGGACGCTCTGCTTACCTTCGGGGTTGAAGTGCGTATGCACTTCGTAGGTCGTGTTGCCGATCTGCATTTCAAAAGTATTCTCTCCGCAGAATTCAAATGGAGAGATACTCACAACAGGCTGAGCCATAAGATTCCCTCCCTTCATCTTGCGCCACGATCTCGGTAGCGCTGCTTTCTCAGCAGGTCGAGACCGGCAATGATATCGTTTTCAATCTGCCTGTCGGTATAGTCTGCCGGGAAGTACTGCTGGAGCCGATCCCTGCGCAGGCGGATCTGCTCCCTCTGATTGGGCTTTTCTTCCGCCATGACCGCCTGAATGCGCTTGCGTGTGTCAGCGGCATACATCATTTCGCTGTCACGGTGCAGCCGACACGCCTGCGAGTAGGACGGCGTGCAGTCGTAAAGCTCGATTGCCTCCAGAACGGCTCGCTGCTCCTCTCGCGTGAGATAAGACAGCTCCACGCCCACGGTGAAGGCGATGCGGCCTTCGTCCACAAGATCCAGCAGGCCGGGCAGCAGATGGGTCAGGCGGATGTAACGCTGCACCTGTCTGCCGCTCTCGGTGTCGGAAACAGAATCGCGCGACTTGTGGCCAACCTGTCCACAACTTCTGCCTCTGTGATCCAGCGCATCCATTTTCAGCTTATAGGCATAGGCCTTTTCGCTGGGGAGAATGTTCTCCCGGTGGAGGTTGCTGTCCACCAACTGGATGGCGGCCTCATCGCGGTCCACGGCATGAATAAAGGCAGGGACTTCCTTGAGCCCTGCCTTCTGCGCTGCCCGGAGCCTCCGGTGGCCGGAGATGACCTCATACTCCGCTGCGGTGCCCTCCAACGGACGGACGATCAGCGGCGTGAGAATGCCCTGCTCCTGAATGCTCTCGATGAGGCGATTCATTTCGTCGTTGTCCTGCACCTTGTA
>JAZQDI010000161.1:0-29593 GCA_045546715.1 Oscillospiraceae bacterium
GTCATTGCCTTCCTAAGACCGCTTGGCCTCCGACTTCTCCCAGACCTCGCCCTCGTTGGTCTCGCCGTCGCCGAGAGCGCAGAAGACGTTGTAGCTTTTGCCGTCGAGCTTGGCAGCGAGCGCCATGCCGGCGGCGCAGGCGAGACCCTGACCGAGCGAGCCGGTGGAGATGTCGATGCCGGGGCACTTCGTCATGCTGGGGTGACCCTGCAGGGGCGAGCCTTCCTTGCGCAGCGTGTTCAGCACGCTCATGTCGAAATAGCCCTTCATGGCGAGGGCAGCGTACTGCGCGGGGCAGACGTGGCCTTTGGAGAGGACGAAGCGGTCACGGTCGTCCCAGCGCGGATTCGCGGGATCGACGTCCATGGCGTGCCAGTAGCAGGCCGTGACGAAGTCAGCCACGGAGAGCGAGCCGCCGGGATGACCGGACTGCGCCTTGTAGATCATGTCGATGACGTTTTTCTTCAGATCCACGCACTTGTTTTTCAGCTCCGCAACAGAGAGTTGTTCTTTCATGTGATTTGCCTCCTCAGCTGGTAAAAATGGTGGAGATTCCGGGGATGTAGGTGATGATGAGCAGCACGATCAGCGACGCGATGAGAAGCGGCACGACCGCTTTGGAGATCTGCTTGAGATCGACGTTCGCCACGCCGCAGGCCACATAGAGGTTCACGCCGACAGGCGGAGTGAAGAGACCGATCGCGAGGTTCACGATCATGACCACGCCGAGGTGGATCATGTCGATGCCGAGCGCCTGCGCCACGGGGACGAAGAGCGGGGTGAAAATATAGAGCGCAGACGTGGAATCGAGGAAGCAGCCCGCGATGAGCAGCAGGATGTTCACGATGATGAAGAAGAGGAACGTGCTGCCGTGCGTGAAGTTGATGAGGCCGTTCGAGATCGCGACGTCGAGTCTCGCGCGGGTGAGCACATAGGCAAAGAGGCTCGCGCAGGCCGTGATGAACATGATCGTCGCGGTGGTGCTCGCGGAGTCGATGAAGATGCGGTAAAGATCCTTGGGCTTCACGGTCTTATAGACAAACACGCCGATGATGAGACCATAGACCACGGCGACAGCCGCCGCTTCGGTCGGCGTGAAGATGCCGCCATAAATGCCGCCGAGGATGATGACCGGCATCAGCAGACCCCAGAATGCATCCTTGAACGCCTTCCAGCGCTGCGCGCCGGTGGCCTTGGGCAGCCGCTTGAGATCCATCTTGCGGCCGACGAGAAGCGCCGTAATGATGAGACCCGCGCCCATGATGAGACCGGGGATGACGCCCGCCTTGAACAGGTCGCCGATGGAGGTGTCCGCGATGGAGCCGTAGACGACGAAGGTGATGCTCGGCGGGATGATGACGCCGATGGCGCCGGCGCAGCCCATGAGGGCGGCAGAGAACGGGGCGTTATAGCCCGTTTTGATCATGCCGGGGATGAGCACGAGGCCGAGGGCCGCGACCGTCGCCGGGCCGGAGCCGGAGATTGCCGCGAAGAAGCAGGCGACGATGACGCACACGATGGCAAGCCCGCCCTTGACATGGCCGACGCAGGCTTCGGCGAGGTTAATGAGCCGCTCGGAGATGCCGGCCTTTTCCATGATGTTGCCGGCGAGGATGAAAAACGGGATCGCGAGCAGCACAAACTTGGAGCTCGACGCCGCAAACAGACGCGGCAGGCTGGACATGATCGTGTCGATCGGGTGGCCGGCGCCTTGTGCCAGCATCGCGAGGATGCTCGAGGAACCAAGGCAGACGGCAATCGGTGCGCCGACGACGAGCAGCACCGCAAAGGCGATGAACAGAATGGAAGCAATCATTTCGCGTCGTCCTCCTTTTCTCTCTCATATTCCTCCGCTTCCTCGGCGGCCTCTTCGATCATAATCTCCGCGTCCGTGAGAACCTTGTCTGCGGGTGTGCGGATCTCCTCAATGGTAATCTGCGCAAATCGGATCGTCATGAAGACCGCGCCGAAGGGGACGAACAGACCATAGACCCACTCAGGCCACTGCATGGCCGGGGTCACCTGACCGAGAATGTATTCGCTCTGCACCATCTTGATACCGTAGAAGAGCACCAGGAAGGAAAACACCGTGCTGAGTCCATAGCCGAAGATCAGCATTCCCCGGCGCACCTTCGGGCTCACGGCGTCCGTGAGGATCGACAGGCCCAGATGCGCGCGGCGTTTGGCGGCGATGGCCGTACCGAGCATGCTCAGCAGGATGAACAGCTTCGTCGTGATCTCGTCTGAGAACGAGAGCGACGCGTGCAGCGCATAGCGGGAAAACACGTTTGCAAACACGAGGATCGTCATCGCGACAAGGCAGATGATGCAGATATATTCCTCAATCTTATCGAGAATCTTTGACATGCCCTTCCCTCCTTACTGCGTGATGCCGAAGGCATCGCAGGCTTCCGTTCCGAAGCGCTCGATCATGCTGCCCTTCCACTCGCTGATGGCGTCCGCGAAGGCGGCCTTCTGCTCGTCGGTCAGGTAGGTGATCTCCATGCCCTCGCTTTCAAACTTGGCGAGAATCTCTGCCTCCTCAGCCTCCAGCGCGTCGCGGCCCCAGTTGCAGGCCTCAATGGCGCAGTCAGTCAGAAGCTCGCGGGTGTTGTCCTCGAGAGACTCCCAGATTTTCGTGTTCGCGATGAAAAGATCGTTTTCATAGGAGTAGTTCCACATGGTGAGATATTTCTGAATTTCGTCCATCTTCGCCGTGGACGTGACGGACACGCCGTTTTCCTGCCCGTCAATCGTGCCCTGCTGGATGGCAGTGAAGACCTCGGACCAGCTCATGGAGGTCGGGTCGGCGCCGAGTGCGCGGAAGAAGCCCATATAGACCTCGCTGCCGGGGACACGGATCTTCAGGTTCTTGAGATCCGAGGGATCGTCCACAGCGATCTTGGAGTTTGTGAGCTGCCGGAAGCCGTTATGGAACGAACCGATGTAGGTGATGCCCTTGGCGGCGAGCCGCTCGGCATAATACTGGCCGCCGGTGGCGTCAATCACTTCCCTCGCCTGCTGATAGCCGTCAAACGACCAGGGGATCGTGGCAACCGGAAGCTGGCTGTCAATGACGGCAAGCGTGCAGGTGGCGTAGGCCGCGAGATCCACGCTGCCCTGCGCGATCATCTCAATGCCCATCGTGGCGTTGCCGCCGGCAAGCTGATCGTTCGGGAAAACGTCGACCGTGACATTGCCGCCGGAGCGCTCTTCCACAAGGTCCGCAAAATAGCGGGCCACACGGCTGTCGATCTGCGTGTCCGTGCCGTTGACGGCCATGACAAGATCGATCTTCTGGTACGCGCTGTCTCCGTCGCCGCTGCCCTGTGAAGCTGACGAGCAGCCTGCCAAAAGCACCAGCACCAGAAGCAGCGCAAGAACGGGTGTCGCTTTGCGAATGTTCATGTACTCTCCTCACTTTCTCGGTTGTTGCTTTCTGTCCAATGTTCAACGTTGGTTGTTGTGATCTCACAATATCCTGAAACTGTTAAAAAGTCAACGGCAAAAAGAGCGTTTTTTTCATTTTTGGAGCTTCGCCTAAATTGAATCGGCCGGATTTGTGAATTCTTCCCGCTCCGAACGGAAAAAACCGTTGATTTACAAGGGTTTGTGAAATATATAACCGTCACGATGTTGAATCTTAACGATGTCTTGACAAGTACCTACCCACTTGTTACAATCAATGTAGAACATTGAACAAACGGAGGGCTCCCAGATGAACCCAATCGGAGAAAAGAGAAACAACCAGTCGGCAGTGCAGTATCTGCTGGATGCTTTCAATAAAGAGCTGATGAACGGCGATCTGCGCCCGGGCGATCAGATTCCCACGGAGGTGGAGCTCTCAGAGCAGTTCGGCGTGGCGCGCAACACGGTGCGCGAGGCGATCAAGATCCTCGTTGCCATGGGCGTGCTGGAGATTCGCCGCCCGGTGGGGACCTTTGTATGTACCGGCTTCACGGAGCCGATGATCTCCCCCCTGCTCTACGGCGTGATTCTCGGCCGGGGCGACAGCTATGACGAGCTGATGGATCTGCGCGAGATCATGGAGACCGGCACGATGCTCACCGTAATCCGCAACGCCACGGACGAGGAGATTATCACGCTGGAAAAGCCGCTGCAAGCGCTGCGGGACGCGTGCTTTGCCGCCAAGCCCAGGGTTGAGACGGTGTTTGCGAAGGACGATGCTTTTCACGAGGCAATTATGGCGCTTTCTCACAACCGTATGGTGGAGCGCATCTCGGAGATCGTGCGCACCATGACGCACGACATGCGCCACGAGAGCGTGGAGCACATGATCTCTGGCGGACGAAATGAGGAGTTCTATGCCGCCCACGAAAAGCTCTACCGCCTGCTGCACGACCGGGATGTGGACGGCGTTTACAGAGAAATCCGCAGCACGTATTTCGTTCCGGAAAGCTGCAGTTGATAATCTCAACATACAATCATTCAGGCACGGCTGAAAAGCCGTGCCCTTTTTATTATCAATATACCTTGCCCTGGCGGATGAGCGAGTTGATATACGCCTGCGCCTGCGAGGCGGACATGCCCATGGCGGAGAGTTGATCCGCGCCGGGCATGACGCCCACCTTGAGAAGCGCCTCACCCGCGGCGGCAAGCTGGCTGCGCTGCTCATTTTTCGCTGCGCGGGTGGCAGTGCCGTCCGGCATCGTGCTCGTGAGCCCCGCGACGGAGAGCGCATAGTTTCGCTCCCACTGCTCCAGACTCTGCTGCAGCCGCTCCTGACTGTCCTCCCAGTTCGCGCTCCACTTTTCGAGACTCAGAAGCTGGCTCAGATGATTCTGCGTCACATCCAGAAGCGCGTCTGCCTTCTGAAACTCGCCCTTGGCGCGCAGGGCGGCAATCTGTCGGGCGGTGTCGGCGGCAAGCTTCGTCTGCGCCGTGCGAATGGTCTGCGCATTCCTGAGCCCCGCCGCCTGCACGGCGTTGTACTGCCCCTGCCCGATTCCGCCGCGGTCACCGCGCGCCTCGGCATAGAGCGCGGCATTGTCGAGCGCGCGGGCGGTGTCGATCTCATTTTGCTCGCGCTGGGCGCGATACTGCGCGTCCGCCTCCTCCATGGACTGCGTGAGCGAAGCGATCTGCTCGGCGGTCTGCTGATCGATCGCGTTCTGCTTCTGCGCGGCTGCAGCCTGAGACCATGCGGAGAGCACGTCCTTCATGTTGTCCGCCGGGTTATCCTTCTGCCCCGGGACGGAGTATTCGCCCTTGAAATTGCCGGTGGTGAGATTTTTGTCCACCAGCGTGGAGGCATAGCTTCCGTCCTCGCGGACGGAGTCGATGCGCCAGGTGCCGCCGCCGGTAACAACCTGATCGCCCGATTTGAGGCCCTTCGGCGCCTTGCCGTCGGCGCCGACCTTATAGTATTTCTGTTTATCTGCCAAGTGTTTCTCCTCTCCCCGATTCCAGATCGGCGACCCGGTGGTTCAGGCTTTTGATTTTCTCCTCTACAACCGGCATCCTGCGGGCGAAGTTATTGTGCTCCGCCACGCTCTTTTCCAGCTGCTGCAGGCGGTAATTGACGAGCTTGCTGCTCACGAGAATGCCGCCCAGGGACCCGATGAGGGTCCCCAGGAGGCTCAGCAGCGCCACGAGAACGGAGTTATCCACTCGCGCCGCCTCCCCGCTCCAGCACGATGTTCCACACGGGGGGGATCGCCGCTGACAGTCCCGCTGCCGCTGCCGGGGCAAGCCCCGCCCACGCTGCCGAGACGCTCTCCGGCCAGCCGCCGGAGAGCAGCGCGCAGAGCGCCGGGATGTACACGCCGAAAAACGCCTGTACGAACGTCTTCAGCGCGCGAATGAGCCAGTCTTTCATACGCTCATCGCCTCGTCAATCATGCGCTGACACACCAGCATGGTGCGCAGCATGTCCTCGCTCACATCGAGCGAGCCGTCCGCACGGCCGCGCAGCGCGCCGCGTTCAACCAGCTTTGCCGCATCGGCGCGGTAGTATGCGGGCATCTCGGACACGGTATTGTATCTGACTGCCATTTCTTCTTCCTCCTCCACTAGTCGTTTTTTGAAAGCTTCCCACTGCGCCGGATCGCGCACCCACGGCTCGGGGCAGCGCTTCCAGCACACGTCATAGTGCCGGATGACATTCTGGACCGGAATGCCGTATTCCTGCATGAGCCACCTGACCAGACCAACCGTGCGCGTGACGGTCTCAGGCTCGATGTACCACACGCCGTCTGCGGTCTTTTTGCAGCACATTTCGATGCCGATGCTGCGCCGATTGGTGGTCCGGCTCCAGAACGGCGCCTTGCCGCCGGAGTAGTCCACGCCGCAGTGTCCCGCCGCCATCGAGAGTGGGACGGAGGACACGATCTCGCGCTCATCCACAAAGAAATGCGCGCTCGCGCCGATGTCCGGCGTACTGCCGTAGTAGCTGCCGTTGTTCCGCGCAGTGCTCACCGCGCCGACGTAGTGCAGCACAATGAATTCAAATTCCGTGCCCTGACGGCTCCACGTGTTTGACGGGTGTGCGGGCATGGTGATCATTTCGGGTTTTGCGGTCATACAACCACCTCCACATAAATCCCCACCAGATCGGCGAGGTCGTTATAAACCGGATGGACCGTGTCTCTGGTACAGCGATACACCACGCCGTTCTGGCTGTAGTACTTGCAGCTTTCCAGAGCCATGCTGCCGCTGTAGGCGATGGGCCTGTCCGGAGTCTCGCCATCGCAGGGAGCGGAAACCTCGGCGTATAGGGCCGGCGTTTCGTCCGGCTTCCACTGTTTGGCGGAAGTATGGTCCTGCAGGGCGCGGTACAGTTTCTCGCCGTATCTGAAACGATCATCCCGCTTGTATTCGTGATCTGTCTGGTACGCCGCAAACAACTCCGCCGCCTCAACTGCGTCCTCGTCCGGGAGAGACGCAGACGCTTTCAAGATCAGATTGCGAAGCTGATAGGCTCGATCACGCTTCATTGGTGTCACCTCCAAGGATGATGTTGAGTGCTTCATCCGACGTGAGTTCTTCTTCCTCCGGCACAGGGTCGTCTACCTCATAGTCTTTGTAGATCACCGTGCCGTCTCCGAGTGTATTTTTACAATGGATAATCATGAAGTCACCTCACTTGTCAGAATTGTGTCTCCGGCAGCATAGGTCGTGCCGTTGTATTCTGTTGCTTCGGAAGCTTTGATGATGATCGTGGCGTTGGTTGCATATCTCCGAACATCGGACACCAAGGTATCAGCATGACTGCCGTTTGTGTAAATTGTAATGGTGAGACCAGACTGAGTGCAAAGATTGAAAGTATTCTGCGCAACAGCCGTTACAGTATATCCTTCCGAGCCGATCTCAAAAAGCTCAAGACTTGTGCATCCTGAAAAATGACCATTTGCCGGAGCACCGCCAGAGGATACAAGATTTGTCATTTTGGGAAAATGTACTTTTTTCAGCGCCGTGCAATTAGCGAATGCTTGTGTACCTATGAAACCGACCGCATTATCGGCAGTCACCTCTTCCAATGACGTACATCCCATAAAAGCAGCCTGGCCAATAGTAAACGGTGCAGTCGGAAATTGGACATCTACAAAATTCGTTTGCGACCTGAACAAATTGGCTGGAATATTGCCTTCGAATGCTACAAAACGCACCGAACGATATGATGCAGACGGACTCAATGTGGTGGTCATCGTTGCTTGTGGCGCTCTGCCAACAAAAATCACATCCCACGGACTTGCCTCTCCTCGATAAACAGTGCCCATAAACCCAATATCCGCCACAGCCTTCTCAAAATCATCAGGCCATATGTAGTTCTCCGCATCGTCTCCAAGCTGTTCCCGGAGCAGATCGCCCAGATAGGACAGGCTCAGAATGTCAATCATCCTGTCTCTGCTCTCAATTGTCGTACTCATTTACTCAGCTCCTTTCAATCGCCAAGCGGGATAGACGCGCCCATGACGGACGAAATCGTTTCCCACGCGGCATTATTTTGCGCGTCCAAGCGGAGGAAATCACCCGCGCTTGCGGAGGTGGTGTCGGGCAAGCCAGAGCCGCCAGAACCGGCTACCCACTTTCCACCCTCGACAACAAGCGATTTTCCATTGTCCTGCGCGGTCACGGCGGGGAGTTCGTTCAGCGGCGTCGTAACCAATGTGCCCGCCATCGTGATGCCGCTCGGCGTCAGCGTGACGGTTTGTCTGCTGCCGTCAAAGAGCGTTGTGAGCCGGATCTCTCCGGTTTCATAGTCCATGCCGCTGACGCCGAAGAAGGTAAAACTGCCGCCGGACACCGTGTAGAACAGCACAGGTCTCGCGCTTTGGATCGCAGCAGAGACATTCACGGCGGTATCATTAAGCGTAACAGTCGTGCCGGAGACCGTGAGCTGAAAGCTTTTCGCCAGCTCCTCATCCGGGTCGTAGCTGCCGCCCCCGCCGTCACCGTCCTCACCGTTCATGACGTTAAAGGTGTGCGCTCCGGCCGCGTCGGTGATGGTGACCGTATGGCCGATGACCTTTGCGCCGCCGCCGGGAAGAGGCTCTGCAATGTCCTGCACAGAGACAGTCGGGGAGAAGCCCGGAGCGCCGGGGCTGCCCGGTTCGCCGTCTTTGCCGTCCATCACATTGAACACATCCGTCTGATACTGCGTCGAAGAGATTTTGGTCGTGATGCGGATCTGGTGCCCGCTGGTAACGTCCCGCACTTCGATCTGCGGGGAATAACCTGCTTTGCCTTCCATGACAAGGATTTTTGCTTCCGCAAGGCTGGTAGTAATCTGATCTGCCATTTCATCACCTCCTTATGAGACTGGACCGAGGTCTCTGACCACGGCAATATTCTTCATATCGCTGAATTTCGTCATGACCGACACGCTGTAGAGATGATCCGCCTGCGTGTCCCTGTTCAATAATGTAACGGTATAGGGAGCCGGAGTGCCGCGGCCTCCATCGTTGATGTCGTCGAACGTCAGTTTCAGCGCTGTCGTCATCGTGGCGTTTTCCGGACCAATCGCCGCCGCGGGCAGCTTGAACATCAGGTCCGAAGCGCTCTCCTTGTAATAGTACGCCATATTCACCGTCGTGATCTGTCCGGTGCGGGACGGGTCGAGCTCGAAATACTTTGCGATAAAAAGACCGGAGTTTTTGACATAGCCCGGATCGTCCGGCCGGAGCCCCATAACAGTGAAGTCTGTATCACCGGTAATCGTCAGCGGATGATAGGATCCTTCCGCGACATATGTGATTCCACGAATGCTGCGAATGCCGCTGCCGATCATGGTAAAAGCGTTGTGCTCATAGACCGGGGCGTCGATGAAGCAGCCGACGTCTCTCGCCGTGTTCGTGATCTGCCACTGACAGAGCTGCACAGGCGAGGTCGGCCTGATATAAATATCCTTGAGATAGCCGTACGCGTCCAGAAACAAATTGGTTCCGTTCTGTTCGCGGCAGCGCATGTCGTTTATGATAATTGATTTGATGCCCGGCTCCTGACCATCTACAGGAGAAGCGCCGCCCGGAGTTGCACCACTCGGTGCTGATTTGATCTGTACACCGATGTCAGAATTCTCCACGCCAAGGTGCGCAAACGTCAGGCCAGTAATCGTTCCGGCCTTGGAATATGCCTGTGATCCTTCAGCTGCCGAATCCGGATGCGGTTCAACGACCAAGCTGACCGCGACGGCGGGACGATCCGTATTGCCGCTTTGACATTGGATGTTGCCGATGGCGATATATTCCTCGCCCTGCCACGAATATTTTTCCGTGTCGGCGCTGATATACGTCTCAAATCCGCGCCGCTTCGACTCAATCCAGCCGATCTTATATGTGTTGTGCATAATGCCTTTTCCGCCTGCCGGTTTGATAAGAATGCCGGTATCTTTTACCTCTAAGGCACGAACATCGATCGTGTTGCGGAGCACACGGGCAGTCGCATCGGTCACTAAAATGCCGCTGCCGTTTGCCGCAGAAATACGGTTTCCGCGAATAAACCTATGGGATATGCTATTAAGCGTGATAGCATACCCGGTTCCGGTATAGGTCAGCGTGTCAAACTCAAAATCCCACGCTCCGATTTCAACCGTCTTATCAAGCGTCAGATCGCTGCAGCGCACATTTCGTACCTTTGCGGCGCTGAGCGCTGTTTTGATTGTAGAGAAACTGACATTTTTCACATTCAGGGACTCCAGATAGACTGGATCACCGGTAAACACACGCTGCGCAAAAAAACCGTTCTGCAGCTCAAAGATCGTGCAGTTGTTCGCCGCTGCGCCGGAAATGATTTCATAAATGCCGCCGCCGAAGTCGCCCGCAGCGTCAAAGCCGAGCGTCTCAACCCGCACGCCGGGCACAAGGCTGTTGTCGCGCAGCATCTCGCTCATGGCCGCGTATGTCCGCCTGCCGTGCGGAACGGCATAACCCTTCGACAGCAGATGGACATTGCCGCGCGCGGTGTCCACCGCAGCATTGACACGAAAGCGGATAAAGTGTGTGTCCTCCCCCGCTGTGAAAAGCACAACCGGCTCGGTGAAAGAGATCCGATTCAGGCTGGGGTTATTTGTCGACGTTGTGACCGAGTTCGCCGCAAACTCAAAGATCGAGGAGACCGGCATCGACGAGTCTTTCGTGATGACGTAAACGCCGCCGGGCAGAACCGGGACAAATCCCGTCCTTGCTGTCGTATCATTTGTAAACTCGATGCCCGTATCGGCGTACAGTCCGCCGGCCGACCAGACCATCGGCGTGTCGTCCAGCAGATTCTGCACCTGCACGTCGCGCCAGTCCAGCTCCACATGGCCGATCTTGCCGTTTACACTGGAGACCGGGCTCTCTTCCGTCGGCACAATGACAACCGTTCCGTTTCCAAGCTCGAATTCCAGCGCCTCGCCCAATATTTCACGCATTTATATCACCTCCTCCGAATTGGCGTCCGCCACCAGAAGCAGTCTTTTCTCTCTGGCGCCAAGAACGGAACCGCCGTAAAACCGAACGCGCACATCCAGCGTCGTGCGCCCTTCCGCGAGCAGAAGGGTCTGCTCCTGCGTCAGAGGCAGCAGAAAGCAGCCAAGCGTCTCGTGATAAGCTTTCGCTGCGGGAAGGCACACCGGCTCCAGATCGTCCAGCGTAAACTCGATTTCCTCCAGCATGGGCACCAGCCCGGTGCCAATCTCCTTTCCGTTAAAGAAGAGATGGACCTGAAGCGAACAGGCGTCGCCCTGCTTGATGGACGGAAGCGAACAGGCGCAAACACATTCCTGCATCCGATCACGCCCCCTCACAGAAATACCAGCCGGAAACCGCTGCGGTCACTGCCGAGGCGCTGTCCGGCACGTTCTGCACACGAAGATCCATCACGCCGTCGTCCGCGAGGGAATAATCCGTGTAAATCACGGCGTCACCGGCATTGGCCTGCGCCGCGAAGGCACAGAAGCGGTCCTGTGGAAGATACTGATTGTAGTGATAACGGACATGGAAGCCGAGATTGCCCGCGCGCTGCAGCGTGACCGTGCCCTGCACAAACAGCAGCTTCAGCGCGGGCGCATACCAGAAGCGAAGCCGCTCCTCCGGCCGGTTTTCCATGAAGCCCGGGTCGGGTGCAAGATGTGCCTGAGCCGTCACGTCCATGAGTCTGGCGTCTGCTGCAAGCTTCGCCGCGGTGATGCTGCCGTCCGGCACACTGCCCATGACTGCCGCGTTCAAATCGCTTCGCAGCTGGTTCAGCGCGCCCTGCACCGTGCCGCCGGAGGCCGCTGTGACCTCCACGGCGGAAATGGAATTGACCGCCGGAAGGAGCTTCTGATTCAGATAGTCTCGAAGCTCATCAAAGAGGCACTGCAGATCCGCGCGGACCTGGTCCTCATTGTCCTCATAGGTGGGAAAGTCCTCCCGATTCTGCCAGCTTTTCGTAAAGCTGAGACTTGGAACTCTTGCCAAGTTTCTCCTCCTTTCTCATCGAACCCTGCCGCGCAGGGTATAAAGAATCTGCGCCGAGACGAGGGACAGATCCATCCCCGCCTCATTGTTGTACATTCGGATGCTCAGATGCCGGATGTTATGAAATCCGGGATGGCGGCGAAACGTGCGCTCAAAGCTCTGACAGCCGAGGCTGCGCCGCGTCAGATCCCGGGGCCAGATCCGCCAGGAGCCGCTCACCAGATTGGTGGGGTCCTGCCGGCGCTTTTCATCACAGGTATAGACGACTGCAGTGTTGCAGCTGCCCTCGGTGCGCGTATGAAAGAGCACACTTTTTACAGTGGCCTGCCGGTCAGCGCCGCCCAGCTGCCGGGGCGGCAGCGAAAGGATTTTCTCGATCGGTCCGCCGAAATCCATGCAGCAGCGCTGAAACGACGCCACGGTGCCTGCCGCCGTCACTTCATACAGCTCGTCTCCTGCCGCCGCGAAGCCAACGCCCCGGATACCCCGATGGTAAAACCACGATGGATCGGCGCAGGTTGAAATTTCATAGTTCCACTCAAAGACCTCCTGACCGAGCACAAGCAGGTATTTTCGTCCCGTGTCTGCCGAGCGGACCTGCTCGGTTTCCACCGTCTGCAAGCGGCGCAGCAGACTGCGCGGACTGTCGCCGTGGAGCTTGCGGCTGAGAATGCGCACCTCGTTTTCCAGCGCGGCAGAGCTCGCATCCAGCCGGCAGACGCCGTAGCGGCGGCTGCACCAGACGAGGTGGTTTTCCACGAGCTGCACACTGCCGGGCAGATCGCAGCCCATGGCCTCACTGATGCGGGTATAATTCATGGCAATCTGCGCGCGGCCGGAGACCTCTGCCAGCGAGAAGGACGCGCGGCCGAGACCGCTCGCCTGAAAGATCACGAGCATGTCCTGCTGGCAGCCGAAGGCCGTGATGGGATCCGCGCCGTCCCCGGCGAGATTATACTGGCTGGCCGGGAAATAGGTCGGGTCCATGGCGGCGCTGGTATGTCCGCTCCAGAACCAGGCATTGGGCTGCGCGCTGCAGCCGCCCAGCACGACGCAGAGATTTTGTCCCCCGCCGAAGACCGTCGCCGCGGCGCAGTCCATGACGCTGCTGAACAGCGCCGGGTTTTCCTTGCGGTAGCGGATCTCCACGGCATTGTCGCCGCCGGTCGGCGCGGCGGCAAAAAACACCACGCCGGTGCGGATGTCCGCAATGCACTCTGTGACCGGCTCTCCCGATACCGTCACCGAGCGGACAAAGTCGATATTCTGCACCGGCAGATGGTATTCGCGCACACCTTCTCTGGGCGTAAAGCGCACAATCTTGTCCCCGCAGAGGCGGTTTTCCGGCTGATAGAGATCGCCCGCGCCGGTCTCGGGATCGGTATTGATCTGGATCACGGGGACGTAGGCGTTGGTTCCTTCTTCGGTATCACGCAGGAGCGAGCCGGAAAGCGTGTCGGTCTCCGCATTCCAGGAAATGCGGGCATAGGCGCCGCGGGTTTTATAGAGCAGCGAGTCCCGGTATGGGAGAAAGACGCCCGGCGTCTCGGGAAAGTCCGCCGCCCAGAGTACAGTCTGCTCGGCGCACACATTGCGCTCCGAGCCAGACTCCTGCCGAAGCTTGAAGGCGCGCAGCTGACGGCCGACATGCGCCACAAGCCAGCCGTGCCAGAGCATCGGCGCGCAGCAGACCGCGCCGGGTAGCATTTCACCCAGCGCGACCTGACCGCGGCGGCAGCAGAGCGTGCCGCCCTGCCAGGAGAGATTCTGCAGAAAGGGGCTCTCCCCTGCGCGCAGACTGCCGGGCGCCGTCTGCAGATTCATGCCGCCGGAAAGGTTCTGAAAGGTCTCTGCATATACGGTCATGCCCAGTCCCCCCAGCCATACACATCCCGCACCACGGCGCGGTGCGGCTGCGGCACGGCGCGCAGATACCGAAGCAGCTCCCGCCACTCCTTGAGCAGCGCGAGATAGGCCGTCTCGTCATCCTGCAGCACCAAATGCGCCGCAACATAATAAGCAATCGCCCGGTGCGTCTCCGGCGCGCCGTCCAGCTCCGTACAGTCGCAGGGCTCGGCGGCATTCGCGCAGTCTGCCCGGCAGGAGCGCGGACGGCGGTAATACTCCAGCCAGACCTCGCCCTCGGTGCGGGGCAGGAGAATGTGGCGGTCATCCGGACGGACATAACCGCTTTCATACCGGCTCTCCCCTGCCTCCAACACCAGCACGCCGCCGGGCACGATCTCCAGCAGATCCTCCGGCAGAGAAAAGCACATCATGCCGCCGAGATCGCGGCTGCGGGCACGGCTGAGGCACTTTGCCGCGTGGATGCGCCGGGGACCGGACGCGATGATCCACATGGCATCGTCCACCAGCTCCGGAATTCGGCGCAGATAGTCCCCCTGATCGTTATAAGTCCGGGAGATGATCTCATCGCCCAGAGAATACTGGTGCAGCAGCTTCAGCGCTGCGTCACGCACCTGTCCGTATGTCATATTGATCCCCCCTTCTCACTTCCCCGACCCGCATCATGCGGGCCGGGGAAGCTGCGATCAGCCGATGTTGAGCACGGCGTCGCCCACGGCAATGGGCTTGTTCGCGCTGTCGACCTCCACCACACGCGCGACCGTATCGCCGGAGGCGGGAGTCACCTCGCCGCCGTTGACCGCGAGCTCCGTCCACGCGGAGACGGTGATGGCAGTGCCGAAGGTCACATTCGTGAGCGCGGAGGCAGACGCCTTGGTCTGCACATAGCGCTTGGCGCCCTCGAGCGCGCCGGGCTCCACGACGACGGCAGACTTGCCGGCGGCAGTGCCGACGGTGGTGACGTTCAGCGTCTTCAGCACGGGCTGGGAGCCGTGGTAGTAAATGGCCTTTGCCTTCTCATTGAGAACGAAGCAGTCATAAATGACACGGCCCTCCACCAGCCAGCCGGAGACGCCGGGGGGATCATCGTGGATCTTATAGTCCTCGAGCTGCTTGGGACCGGTGGCTGCGAGCGGGTGGGCAATGAGGAAGGCCGCACCCGCGGGCAGGCGGCTGGAGGGCACCTTCACAATGCGGCAGCCGTCCACCTCGCCGATGACACCCTTGGCGAGCATCTGCTGGCTCAGATCGCCGGACTTGACGAAGGAGCTGTCCTGCTTGAGGAGATTGGCAAAGCCATAGGAGCAGAAGGCGACGCGGCCCTCATCGGGCACGTTGGCATTGCCCAGCGCCTCCATGCCGCGCAGGAACATTTCATAGGCATTTGCCTTGGTAATCGCGTCAGTCGCATAATTGCCGTGCGCGGTGGCGCTGGCCGCAAGCGTGCGGAAGACGTAGGCGTCATACTCCGGAACCCACACCTCGCGCAGCTGACGCTGCAGCGCGCGGCCGGCGTCAGACGCCATCTGGCTCTGGAGCTTGTCACCGCGATCGATAATAAAGGTAAATGCACGGTCGCGCGTCACCTTCAGCGTCTGGACGTTGCGCTGCAGATCGTCGGGCGTGCCATAGCGGCTCAGACCGCTGCGGCTGTAGTCTGTCATAGGCACGACGGGGATGGAATAGACCTTCACGGTGTCCACGCCGTTGAAGTCATAATGATTGTTCAGTGCCAGCACGGCCTGAGACTCGCGAGCGAAGCGCTCATCGATCGTTTTGCTGTATTTCTGGGCAAGATTCTTACCGCCACTCATGGAAAACATCCTTCCTTTCAATTAACGTAAAATTTAATATCGTAAACTTACCAGCCGGAGCCGGTGAAGCCGGACAGAAACGGATCTGCCTCAGCGTCCTCTCCTGAATAGGCCACGCCCTGCACCGGGCCGCGGCGCGCAGCCTCGGCGTTCTGGCGATAGACGCGGTTTTCCTCGCGCAGCCGGGCAATCTCAGCGCGGCTGCGGCTGCGCTCATGGTTAAGATACGCCTGCAGCAGGGGCACGCCGTCTTCCACGGCGGCGCGCATGACCTCGTCCGGCAGCGTCTGCCCGGCGAGCTCCGGGCGGGCGGAGAGCAGCGCCGCCGCCTCGGCGGCATAGTCGCGCGCACTTGCAGTCTCCTGCTCTGCGGCGGGCTCCTCGCTCACCGCTTCCGGCGTTTCATCCGGCAGGATCGGCTCCTCTTTGGAGAAATCCTGCTCCGGTGTGACAACAACAGATTCATCCATCAATCAAAACCCTCCTCTGGTCATTTCAGATTTGCAGCAGCGCCCGCTGCGCGGCGCGCGGCAGAGCGTCAAACCTCTGCTGAAGATTCATCGGCAGATTCTGCACCCGACGGTCACGATCCAGCTCGCCGCCCATGGAGTGGGCAGTCTCCCCGGTGTCCGCCGTCTCCTCCGGCGGCTGTTGGGCAAGCCGGGTCTTGAGCGTCTCGATGAGCGCCTCCTTTTTGGGAATGAGCTTGTCCGGCAGGCGCTCGAGATAGGAGATGACATCGAGCGTGCCCTCGCGGCGAAGATTGTCGAGCGTCTGCACCATGGCGATCTCGCTGAAATAGGTCGTCGCGCCGACGTCACAGCGGACATTGAACCACAGGCGCTTGAACTGCGAGAAATCGAACAGCTCCGAGACGCGGCGCTGCGTCTCGCGCAGCTGCATCCGACCGGTGAGCGGATCGATCACGGGATTGCCCAGCTCGTCCGCGACCGGCTCGCGGAAGGTGCGGCTGCGGACGATTGGGCGCGTGCCGTAGTAGGTGCCCATCATGTCGAGCAGAATCGCGCCGATGTCCTCCACCCACTGGTAGAGCAGGGCGCGGGTATTTTCCAGCGGAACCTCGGCGTTCGACTGCAGGACCATGAGCGCCGAGGTGTTGTCGGGCTTTGCCGCGCCCATCTGCACGTCCGTCGCGCCGAGACATTCACGGGTGTAGGCCATGGCCTTATCGATGGCATAAATGATCTGGCCGGACATGTCCGCCGTCTGGAGATTGGCCGCAACCTGGCCCATGTCCTGCCCGGGCTGGAGGCCGCGCACACCGATGGCCTGACCGATCTCATTGTTCCACTGACCGATCAGATCCTGATTGTACACCGTCTTGGGAAAGCCCATGAGCTGCAGATGGCGCATGACCATGGCGAACATGGAGTTGATAAAAATCTGGTTTGGGATAATGCCTGTCACGAGAGCGCGGCCATGGTACTGGTTTTTCTGCCGTTCCCAGTTGCCCCAGGCGACGGGATAGCGGGCAAGACCGGTGTCCACGTCTTCATAAATCACGGCGGTGCGCGTCGCCTTCGTGACATGGACGGTTGTGACCGTCTCGCCGGTCTCGGGATCGCGGCGGGACTTTTTCTCATAGAGGTAAACAAAGAGGCACTTTTCGCTCTCCGCTTCGCCCTGCAGCTCGCGGCTGCCGCCGTGGCCTGCCTGCCCCTCGGTCTCGCTGTCGGGCAGGACGGAGGCATAGTCCCGTCCGCGGCGATGACGCGCCTGCTCGGCGCGGAGATTTGCCACCGTGTCGCGGCCAACGATGAGGATGTAGGGCTGGTGCTCAACCTCGGGCGTGTTCGGATTGCCGAACATGACATTGATGCCGTCGATCAGCTCCATGCGGATCTCACCCCGGTAGGGGCCGAAGGCGCCGCCATAGGGCACGGCGTCCGGGTCCCAGAAGAAGTGGGCGCAGTAGTCACCGGTCTGCGCGCCGTCAAAGAGCGCCTCGCGCACGCGGTAGTCCATCTTGAACTTTTCAAAGAGGTTCTGCACCTCCGCCGTGGCATAGGCGCTGGCATCCGTCTCGGGGTCGGCGAGGTTTTCCCCGTCATAGTGGCGGAGCGGATCGAAGCGCAGCGTGACGGCGCTCGCCGTGAGCGCGGCGACGAAAAGGCTCGTGACGCGCTTGATGATGTTGAACACCGGCTTCGGCAGGGCAGCCATGGCCCGTGTGCCGGGAAGGCCGCGCCACTGGTTGCCGATGAAAAACTCGATGTTCGTATTCACCGTTGTGTACTGGCTGGGACTGAGCGAGAGATTATAGGCTCTTCCCTGCTCATAGAAGCGCCAGGCCTGGGTTTTGCGGTCGGTGTGCATGGGCTCACACCTCCCCATCCGTCACGGCAGCGCCGTAGGCCATCTCGGGACTGTAGCGCAACAGCTCGCGGAAGGCATTCTGCTCGGCAATAAGCCGCTCGCGCTCATCATGCCCCGGCACATCGGCAGCGCCTTTCGGCGTTCGGCGCGCACCCATCATCCAGCCCGCGGCAAAGGCCGCGAGCATCATGGCCGCGCCGAGCATGCCTGTGATCATTGTGATCGTAAGGATCACTCCTTTCTGTTAGTCATAGACTTCATAGAGATCCGGGCTTGTCAGGATCTCTGCAGCTTGGTCCGCCTCGGGCAGGGCCGCCGCGCCGCCCGGGGCGTTTAAGAGCCAGCTGAGCGCCTGGGAGGCGCTGTCCACCATGTCGTCATGGGCGGCATTGGGAAAGGCCGTCCACTGATCGAGAAACGCTTCCAGCCCCGGCATATGTTCCGGGAGGAAGACATGACCGGTCTCAATGGCGGGCGAGATGGCGTTGACGCGGGCGATCTTGCCGCCCTTCGGCTCCACCGGCAGGCAGAAGAGCTCCGAGCGAAGCACCTCGAGAATGGCAGGACCGTTGGCCTTGTCCTCGATGAGCACGCGCCGCGCTGCCGGAAACTGCGCCGCGACGGCGCGGATGGCCCGGAGCGTCTCGGAAAAGCCCATCTGCCGGTTGACGCAGTGGCGGAGATAGTAGTCGTTCCCCCGCTTGCCCCAGACCGTGATGGCAACGAAGTCGCTGCGGTCCGTGCCCTTGAAGGCGGCGTCCACGCTGATGATCTGCGTGGGAAAGTCGCGGATCTCAGCCGGATCATAAAACCGCCACCAGCGGCGCAGGATGAGGTTTCCCGCCTCCCGGAGCGGCGAGCACTGATACAGCGCCTGCCAGGCCCGCGCGCCGCCGCCGGGATCGGACAAATAGCTCGCGCGAAAATCGCGCAGCCAGCGCTGATCCTTGCCGAGCTCGGGGCAGAGCGCCTCGCCCGGCGCGCGCCCGAGCAGGTCATCCGCCTCCGCCGAGACAGGCAGACGAAGGAGCGTCACGTTCTTCTCCCGGCGCAGGATGCGTCCGGCGAGATCGTCCTCGTGCCACGGCGTCATGATGACGATGATCTTGCCCGAGGCGGCGAGACGGGACTTGAGGCTGTTCTGCCACTCCTCCCAGACCTTGTCGCGCCAGGCGGGGCTGTCCGCCTCCTCGCGGGATTTGACGGGATCGTCCAGCAATATCAGCTCCGCAGGGTTTCCCGTGATGCCGGCGCGGATGCCGCGGCAGATCATGCCGCCCCGGCAGCCCTGCAGCTCCAGCGCGGAGGCGCGGTTTACGCTGCCGATCGAGACGCCGAAGAGCTGCTCGCCGCAGCGCTGGAGCTTTTCCCGGTTGCGGCGGAGAAAGCGCTCGGCCAGCTCATCGTTATACCCCGCGAGAATCACGCGCTGCTCCGGGTGCCGCCCCAGCCACCAGCTCGGGAGCGTCTCGGTGACGGTCATGCTCTTGCCATGCTGCGGCGGCGTCTCAATGAGAAGAATGTCATAGGCATGGCCCGTGTCCGTCTCGAGAAAGGCCTGCACCCGGTCGGCGAGAAACCGGCTCATGGCCGTGGAGACCCAGCGCGGGCCGTGGACATAGGGGAGATAATCCCGGTAGCGGCGGCGGGCAAGCTCCCGCCGGGCAAGCTCCGCGCGAAGCTGCTGCCGCGTCATGACGCCGCCTCCGCAATCATGGCGCGAAGCTCCGCGTCCGTCAGCGCCGCGAGATCCGACTCGTCGGGCTCCGGCAGCGCCTCCCCCGCTGCAGACGCGGCCTCCCGGACAAACTTGGCGGAGGCGGTGTCGCCCCGGAGCGCTTTGAGATACTGCGCGAGCATCAGTCCGTCCGCGCCGGTCGGCTTCGCCACGCCCATGGTGCGCAGCATGTCCGCCGTCTCTCCCTCCGCCTCGAGCGTCATGCTGTGTGTGAGCATGATCTGCGCCGCCCGCCGCAGCGCTGTCTCCGGGCAGTCAGTCCCGGCAGGAGGGATATCGCAGGGTTGGATCAGGTTGTTCGATTCGTCCATGTCAGGACCTCCTTTCATGTCTAGTTTAGCCCTCAGTAAGGTTTGAAACTACGACATGAATATTTTTCCAATTCTTTCGTGCACTAACAAATATTCAACGCATTGTTTTTGTCTACCATAATAATGATTATGTTTATAAAATGCGCATAAAAAAGGGCGCGGTCTCGTCTGAGACCGCGCCGAAAAAACGGTATTGCGGAGGAGATTTGCGGGTATTCCCGTCTCTGTCTGTCAGCTTATCACGAACGGGAAAAAAGCGCAAGCGGGAAATGTTACCACGCGCCGCGATCGCGCAGCGCCGTCATGTACGGATTAAAGCGGCGCTCAAAATCGAGCGTGGAAAAATCCATGTGGCCGGGATAAACCTCATAGTCTCCCTCCAGCGAAGCCAGCCGCGCGAGCGAGCGCAGCTCCTGCTCCATGCTGCCGCCGTGAAAATCCGTCCGGCCGCAGGAGCCCTGAAACAGCGTATCGCCGGTGAAGAGCGCATTTTCACACCGGAAGGTCAGTCCGCCGGGGGTATGGCCCGGCGTCTCCATCACATCAAAGGTCAGACTGCCGACCTTGATGAGACTGCCCTCATGGAGCATGATGCTGCCCTCGGGCGGCTCATAGGCAAAGCCGTCTGAGCCGACGGCGTTGCCGGCGTCCGCCTCGTGCATATACACGAGCGCACCGGTCTCTTCATGCAGGGCGTCGACCGCGCCGACATGGTCATAGTGTCCGTGCGTGAGCAGAATGGCTTCGCATTTGAGATGGTTTTCCTCGAGATAGTCAAGGATGGTGTTGCTCTCATCGCCGGGATCGATCACAGCGCAGAGGCGGCTGTCCTCATCGCCGACAATATAGCAGTTGGTCATGAGATGACCAACGGGCAGACATTTGATAAACATGTAGATTCCTCCATGAGAGTGGAACGTGGAGAGTGGAGAGTGGAGTTTTCGGTATCTCCACTTTCAACTCTCCACTCTATCATCTTGCTCAAAGTGATTCTGTATCCAACAATATCGTTACCGGGCCGTCGTTCTGGCTGAAGACCTGCATCTCCGCGCCGAAGACGCCGGTGCCGACGGTCAAGCCGCGGTCGCGGCACTCCTGCACCACCAGCTCATAGAGCGGGATGGCGGTATCCGGTCTCGCCGCGCGGGTGAAGCCTGGGCGGCGGGACTTGCAGTCGGCATAAAGCGTGAACTGGCTGACGATCAGAAGCTCCGCGCCCGCGTCCTTGGGGTTGACATTCATCTTGCCGTCCCCATCATCAAAGACACGCAGGCCGCAGATCTTGTCGGCAATCTTTTTCGCCTCGGCCTCGGTATCGTCCACATGCACGCCCAGCAGGACAAGAAAGCCCTTGCCGATGGCGGCCTGCTCCGCGCCGTCAATGACAACGGAAGCGTTTTTTACTCGGGTTACTACAGCTCGCATAATGATAGTCTCCTTTTCGGTCGGAATGCAGGGCGGCGCCGTTTATGACTCTTTTTTGGCGTCCGAAGAGCCGGCGCGGGCAACCCGCTGCACACCGTGAATGGCGCTGAGACGGGCGATGATGAGCCGAAGCTCGGACAGGCTGTGCACCTCCACGGTAATGTTTACGGTGGAACGATTGTTTTCCACGTCGCGGGCTGAGAGTGTTCGCACCTTGGCGTTGAGGGAGTTGAGCACGGTGGCCACGTCCATGACAAGGCCGGAGCGCTGCGTGCTCACGACAAGCAGCGTGGTGCTGTATTCATCCGTGGTGCGCTCGGCCCAGCTGACCTTGATCCAGCGGCCCTCATTTTCCTTAGGGCTCGCGAGATAGTTTTCGCAGTCCTTGCGGTGGATGGACACGCCGGCGCCGCGCGTGATGAAGCCGATGATGTCATCGCCGGGCACGGGGGTGCAGCAGCGGGAGAACTTGATGAGACAGTTATCGAGTCCCTCGACCAGAACGCCGTGGACGGCGTGCTTTTCATGCTTGTTGCGCCGCTCGGCCTGCTCATTGATTTTATCGAGCGCCGTCTTCTGCTCGACGGAGACACTGCGCTGCAGCTCATCCTTGATGCGGTTGACCGTGCGCGTGGCGGTCACGCCGCCGTAGCCGATGGCGGCGTAGAGATCCTCCAGATGGGGGAAGGCAAGGCGCTTGAGAATGATGGGCAGAACCTCATCGGTGTAAATGTCCGCAGGGGCGATGCCGTTTTGCCGCAGCTCGCGCTCGAGCATCTCCTTGCCGTGGATCTCATTTTCCTCGCGCCGCTCTTTTTTCAGCCACTGCTTGATTTTCGTGCGCGCGGAGCCGCTCTTGGCAAGCAGAAGCCAGTCGCGGTTGGGTCCGGGGGCGTTTTTGCTCGTGCGGATCTCGACAATGTCGCCGTTTTCGAGCACATGGTCAAAGTTCACGATCCGGCCGTTGACCTTGGCGCCGACCATGGTGTTGCCCACGCCGGAGTGGATGGAATAGGCAAAGTCGATGGGCGTGGCGCCGGCGGGCAGCGTGATCACATCGCCCTTGGGCGAGAAGACGAAGACCTCATCGGCAAACATGTCGATCTTCAGGTTGTGGAAGAAGTCCTGCGCGTCGGATTCCTGCTGTGTCTCGAGCAGACGGCGAACCCAGGCGAACTTCTCCTCGTCTCCGGGCTTGACGCCGGAGTCGCCGGATTTATACTTCCAGTGCGCGGCAACGCCGTATTCCGCAGAAATGTGCATCTCCCAGGTGCGAAGCTGCACCTCGAAGGGGATGCCCTGGTCGCCGATGACGGTGGTGTGCACACTGCGGTAGTTGTTGGGCTTGGGGGTGGAGATATAGTCCTTGAATCTGCCGGGCACGGGCTTGAACATGGCATGAATCACGCCGAGCGCGGCATAGCAGTCGGTCACATCGTCGGTGATGACGCGAAACGCGCAGAGATCGAAAATGCCGTTGATATCGATCTTCTGGGCGTACATTTTGCGGTAAATGCTGTAAATATGCTTAATGCGGGAGGAAATGGAGCACTTGATGCCCTCCGCCTCCAGACGGGTCTGAATCTTCGACTCAATCTCCCCCATGAAGGCCTGCAGGGTGTCCATGCGCTCATCGAGATAGTCCGTGATCGCCTGATAGCCCTCCGGGTCCAGATAGCGCAGGGAGAGGTCCTCCAGCTCCCACTTGATGCGCTGCATGCCGAGGCGGTGGGCAATGGGGGCATAGACCTCCATGGTCTCGAGCGACTTGATGCGCTGCTTCTCCTCGGTCTGATAGTCCATGGTGCGCATATTGTGCAGACGGTCCGCCATCTTGATGAGAATGACGCGAATGTCATTCGACATGGCGAGGAGCATTTTGCGCAGGTTTTCCATCTGCTGCTCCTCTACGGACATGAAGGTGATGCGCGTCAGCTTCGTGACGCCCTCGACCAGATCCGCGACGGCCGTGCCGAAACTGTGGGCAATGTCGTCATGCGTGAGCGCCGTGTCCTCCACGCAGTCGTGCAGGAGCGAGGCAACAATGCTGTCTTCGTCCAGCCCCATCTCCACCGCGATGATGGACGCGGCGATGCAGTGGGAAACATAGGGCGTGCCGTCCTTGCGCTTCTGACCGGCATGGGCGCGCTCGGCCACCTCAAAGGCGGAGCGGATGCGCCCCAGGTCCATATTGTTTCCGGTGGCGGCGACCTTTCGCTCCAGCTCCTGATAATGCGCTTCTATATCATAGACAGCGGCTTTGTTTTCACTTGACATGATCTTTCCCTCCCTCCCGGGAATCACAGTTCATTTCCGAAGACGGCAGCGCTGACCTTCCGCTGCGCGGCCTTGAGCCGGCGCAGAAGCGCGGAGCGGTTCAGATCCACCTTGGCGCAGCCCTCGATCGGGGCGGCAAGGAGCGTTTCCTCCTGCAGGGCGAGGCGCACCAGACCCATTTCCTCCATGATCTTCAGGCAGAAGCACAGCTGCAGCGGGTGCATGCCGCCGGGGGTGCCGCGGCCGGGCTGACGCAGATCCAGCCGGGTCGGTCCGGCAAGCCACCGCCAGACGCGGATGAAATCCTCCCTGCGCGGGCAGCGCTCGGCGGCGTCCCACGCCGAAATACTCTCGCCCTTCAGCACGGCGAGGCAGAGCGGCAGCTCCTCGCTGCGGCGCACATCCGTGACCAGCAGCTGCACGCTGTCGCGCCCGCGGAAGTGATTCACCTGCGGGCAGAAGGCGAGGTCAATCCAGTCGCCCCGGCGCACGGGGAGACTCTCCTCCGTGCAGGAGAAATAAATGCAGTCGAAGGTGACGCCGGATTTTTCCACCTGCAGGCGCAGGTGCTTGCCCGCGCCGATGGGAATCACGCCGGTCAGGCGCAGACCCGTCATGCAAAGCTGCGGCTTGGGATTGCCGCTGCCGCAGGGCTCCAGCCGGGCCAGAGACTGAATGTTTTCCATCGAGAGCATGCCCGGATCGGACACGCGCAGATCAAACTGCAGATCGGGCAGCCCGTCCGTGGGGTTGGCCCGGTAATAATCGCTGATGGCAGCGCGGAAGCGGTCAATGTTCTCGCGTCGGATCGTGAGTCCGGCGGCGAGCGCGTGGCCGCCGAAGCCCTCGAGCACATCCGCGCAGGCGGAGAGCGCATTGTAGAGATTGAACCCGCCGAAGCTGCGGCAGGAGCCCTTGCCCCGGTCGCCGTCAAAACGGATCATGATCGTGGGCAGATGGAACGACTCGCTCAGGCGCGAAGCGGCGATGCCGATGACGCCCTGATGCCAGTCGTCACTCGTGAGCACGAGCGGGCTCTCCCCCGGCTGGGATCGAGCGCGGTCAGACGCCTCATCCCAGATTTCCTGCTCGAGGAACTGCCGCTCGCGGTTGAGCTCACAGAGCTGGGCGGCAAGACGGTCGGCCTCCAACTCGTCCTTTGTCAGCAGCAGACGCGCTGCCACCATGGTCTGGCCCAGACGGCCGGCGGCATTGATGCGCGGCGCGAGCGTGAAGCCCACGGTGGTGGAGGTGAGCTCCTTGTCGAGCGCGCCGCACTCCGTGAGCAGGGCGCGCAGACCCGGGCGCGGCGCGCGGCGGATCAGGTCGAGTCCGTAAGACACGAGGAACCGGTTTTCCCCCGTGAGTGGCATGACGTCCGCCACCGTGCCGATGGCGACGAGATCGCCGTAGCGGTTGAGGACGCGGCTGTGCCCGCCCTCGAGCGCACAGACCAGCTTGAACGCAACGCCCACGCCCGCAAGACCGGGATTGGGATAGCGGCAGTCCGGCTGCTTGGGGTCCACCACGGCGCAGGCGCCGGGAATGGCCTGCCCGCCGCACTCATGGTGATCGGTGATGATCATGTCCACGCCGAGGGTGCGGGCCAGCTCCGCCTCGGCGATGGCGGTGATACCGCAGTCCACGGTAACAATGAGCTTCACGCCGCGCGCGGCAAGCGCGCGCACCGCGTCGCCGTTGACGCCGTAGCCCTCGCGGATGCGGTCCGGGATATAGGGCGTGCACTCCAGCCCCCGGCTGCGCAGATAGTCTGTGAGCAGGCAGGTGGAGGTAATGCCGTCCACATCATAGTCGCCGAAGACGGCAACCGGCTCTCCGCCCGCAATGGCGGCATTCAGCCGCTCCGCCGCCTGCGCCATGCCGCGCAGGGTCATGGGGTCGTGCAGCGCTTCGGGACCGATGTTCAAAAACGCGTCCGCTGCTTCGGGCGTGTCGATGCCGCGGGCGGCCAGCACCGCCGCCAAAAGCGGCGGGTACCCCTCCCGCGCCAAAGCCGCCGGGATCTCCGGCGGTGCATATGGGATATTCCAATCTCTCTGCTTCATGATGCCTCGTCTCGAAATTTGTCTTTTTAATAATATAGTATAACAAATTTTCAGTGCTGTTGCAACTCTATTCCGCATCGGAGTCCCGGTTTGACAATCCGGGCGCCGCGGATTACACTGAATCGCGGCAATTCACAATTTTTTAACCCAATCAAAGGTTTAAAATGCCATAATAAAGAAAACTTAGAATCAGGAGGTTTTTCATAGATGAGTCAGAGAATCGTAGTCGTGGAAGACGATATCAATATTGCCGAGCTCCTGCGTCTGTATCTGGAGAAGGACGGCTTCGAGGTGCTCATCGCCCATGACGGCGGCGAGGGTCTGCGTCTGGCCGAGGAGGAAAAGCCGGATCTCGTGATGCTCGATATCATGCTGCCCGTGATGGACGGCTGGCAGGTCTGCCGCACGCTGCGCAAATCGAGCAAGGTTCCGATTATTATGTTAACCGCCAAAGGCGAGACCGAAGACAAGGTCACGGGTCTCGAAATGGGCGCAGACGACTATATTGTCAAGCCCTTTGAGGTGAAGGAGCTGCTCGCGCGCGTGCACGCGGTGCTGCGCCGCACCGGCGAGGAGGCTCCACAGCAGGGAAAGAAGCTGAGTTATGACAAGCTCGTGATCAATCTCGATTCCTATGAGCTGATCGTAGACGGGAAAAAGGTGGACACGCCGCCCAAGGAGATGGAGCTGCTGTATCATCTCGCCGCCACGCCGAACCGGGTCTATACCCGCAACCAGCTGCTCGACGAGGTCTGGGGCTTTGATTACTTCGGCGACAGCCGCACCGTGGACGTGCACATCAAGCGTCTGAGAGAGAAGCTCGAGGGCGTGAGCGACAAGTGGTCGCTCAAGACCGTCTGGGGCGTAGGGTATAAGTTCGAGTCGGAAGAAGCATGACGGAAATTCAGAGTGGAGAGTTGAAAGTTGAGAGTGGAGATAACGAAAGCCCCACTGTCCACGCTCCACGTTCCACTCTCTGCAGATTATGAAAAGTATTTACTTCAAGAACTTCGCCGCCACGGCGGCAATGGTGGTGCTGAGCTTTTTCATCTTCAGCATGGCCTTTGTGTTTCTGGGGCGGAACTACGTGATTACCAGCTACCGCAACAGTATGCAGGCCAACGCCGAGGAGGTGCGCCACAACGCGCAGGTTATGGCGCGCGACGGCTCGCTCAACGACTGGGGTCTGCGCATGACGATCAGCAGTCTGTCGCAGATCACGGGAAACCACATTTTCCTCTGCGACACGGCGGGTACGGTCGTCTCCTGTTCGGATATGAACATCGCATGCGACCACATCGGCAAGACCATCTCGGGTATATCCTATGACGCGCTCAATCAGGGCAGTGCCCTCGATCTGGTGACGACGCTGGGCGGCTTTTATCTCAAGCCGCACTATGTCGTGGCCGAGGCCATCGTCAGCGACGACGGCGCGACCATTCTGGGCTATGTGTTTGTCTCGGCCGACTCCGGCACGATTGTGGAGCGGTGGGATACGTTTCTGTGGGTGCTGCTGGCAGCTTCCGTGGCCGTGATGATGCTGGCGCTGGCGCTCGCCTTCATGACCGCCAAGCGTATGGCAAAGCCGCTCGAAGAGATGGCGCGGGCCACTCGGAGCTTTGCGCACGGGGATTTCTCCGTGCGCGTGGAGGAAGACGACCGGGACGACGAGGTCGGCGCGCTCGTCTCCGCCTTCAACACGATGGCAGATTCGCTCGAGCGCTCGGAGCAGCGGCGAAACGATTTCATTGCCAACGTGTCGCACGAGCTGAAGACGCCGATGACCACGATCGCGGGCTTTGCCGACGGTCTGCTCGACGGGACGATCCCCAAGGAGCAGCAGGACAAATATCTCGTGACCATTGCCGATGAGACGCGCAGACTCTCCCGTCTCGTGCGGAGCATGCTCGACCTCTCGCGCATGGAGAGCGCGGGCATCGATCTGACCCGCCGGCGCGAATTCGACATTCTGGAGACGATCATCTCCACGCTGCTGAGCTTTGAGGCGCGCGCCACCGAGAAGGATCTGGACGTGGATCTGCAGCTGCCGGAAAACCACGTGAACGTGCTGGCAGACCCGGACGCGATCACCCGTGTGGTCTACAATCTGCTAGACAACGCGGTGAAGTTTGCCGCCGAGGGCAGCGTGCTCTCCGTGTCCCTCTGGAAAGCGGACGGCAAGGCCTTCATCTCCGTGAAAGACCGGGGCGAGACGATTCCGGAAAGCGATCTGCCCTTCATCTTCGACCGTTTCCACAAGTCGGACCGCAGCCGCAGCCTCGATCGGGACGGCGTGGGTCTCGGCCTGTATCTGGTCAAGAGCATTCTCGACGCGCACGGCGAGGACATCGCCGTGACGAGCCGGGACGGCGTGACCGAGTTCGTTTTCTCCCTCACGCTCGCCCCGCAGGCGAAAAAATAACGTTTCTTTACAATTTGTTTTTATTTCATTCACAGGGAGCACAAACTCCCATGATAATCTGACAGCACAGACTCGGAGGAACGATTCATGTTTGACGAGGAATACAGCAGCTGGTATCACACCGGCACGACGGAGGAGCATCCGTCCGGGCCGGAGATCCCCGAAGGCTGCCGGGAGGCCTACTGGTCCAGCCCGGAGCCGACGGAGACGCGGCGGCGACGCGGCCGCGTGATCGGCATCATTGCAGGTGTGATTCTGCTGATTATCGCTTCTGCCTACCTCTTTGCGCTGCCCGGTCGAAAGACGCAGCAGCCGGAGCTTCAGGTTCCGTCCCTGCCCGGCTTTGAGCAGGAGGAGCCGAGCATCAGCACCAAAACCGACACCGATGAGCTGCCTCGGGCAGAGACCGGCACCGGCGTGACGATGACGCTCGACGCCTTCCCGCAGGCAGAGCCGCTCTCCCTGCAGGAGATCTACCGCAGCTGCCAGCCCTCCGTGGTCGCCATCCGCACCACGAAAAGCAAGCAGACCGGCGCGCTCGGCACCGGCATCATCATGACGGCGGACGGCTATGTGCTCACGAACGCGCACGTGCTCGACGGGGCCAAAAAGGTCACGATCACGCTGCTGGCGGACGAATCGGAGTATGAGGCCAAGCTCGTCGGCACCGACTCGGTGAGTGACCTCGCCGTGCTGAAGATCGACGCGCAGGGGCTCTCCCCTGCGAGCTTCGCAAACTCGGAAGAGCTGCAGGTCGGCGATCCGGTTGTCGCCATCGGCAACCCGCTCGGCACGGAGCTCAACGGTACAATGACCAACGGAATCGTCTCCGCCATCAACCGCAACGTGATCTACGGCGGACACAGCATGTCCCTGATCCAGACCAACGCCGCCATTAACGAGGGCAACTCCGGCGGCCCGCTCATCAACGAGCACGGTCAGATCATCGGCGTCACGAATATGAAGGCCTTTGACACCGGCGTGGAGGGCATCTGCTTTGCCATTCCCACGAGCGTGGTTCGCCCCGTGGTGAACGCGCTGATTGCCGAGGGCAAGGTCTCCGGCAGACCGAGCATCGGCATCGTCATCGGCGCGCTGGATGAGGCCGCCGCAGACTATTATGATGTGCCGCAGGGACTCTATGTGGAGTCCGTCGCCGAGGGATCTGACGCCGAGGCCAAGGGCATTCAGCCGGGCGATATCGTCACGGCGGTGAACGGTCAGCCGGTGGCCGACACTTACAGCGTCAACGCCATCAAGGAGCAGCTCAGCGTGGGCGACACGCTGACGCTCACCATCTTCCGCGAGGGAGAGACCTTCGATGTGGAGGTCACGCTGATGGACACGAACGACATTTATTAATCTGATTACCTTCCACTCCACTTTTATACGCTCCTGTCTATTGAACGGGCGCCTGACATCGCATGATGTCAG
>JAZQDI010000162.1:0-22694 GCA_045546715.1 Oscillospiraceae bacterium
TGCCATCTTTTCCGTCCGCGCCATCCTTTCCGTTGACCGGCTCATTTTTCTCTTCTGCTGGATGCAACACAACAACGGTTCGGTTTGCAGCATCCCAGTCCACCTTTGCGCCAAACGCTTCCAGCACTGCGCGGATGGGCAAATAAGTGCGGCTGTCTTTAATAACCGCTGCAGTGTCGATCGTCTGGCTCATACCATTTACACGGATGTATTTTTGTCCAATGGTTACCGTAACAGTCACGCCGTCTTTCACGACATATGCCGTTCTCGTATTCTGATCCCACTGCACAATACAGCCATACGTCTCCATGACAACACGCAGAGGTACCAACGTTCTGCTGTTTTCGTCAATAAACGGCACTCCGTCAGAGGAAGAAAACGCCACTGCCTTTCCGTCAATTGTGACAGATACCCCTGTCTTTGCTGCAGCGGCCGGTCCAACCAACGCACATGCGAAGATAAGGACAAGGATAAAACATATCAATCGTTTTTGCATTTCTTCACACCCTTTCTCGATAGTTCCAAAACATTGCAACGACACATAAATATTCGTGATAGATTACATTATACTCAATATATTGAGTATAGTCAAGAAATTAAGTATGTTATGGTACGTATGGGTGAAAAACATGATTTCTTATGCTCCGTTTTATGAAACGCTGCTTCGAAAAAATATGACTGAGTACCATTTAATATATAAAGAGGGAATATCTGCAAACACACTGCACCGAATGAAAAAGGGACTGCCCATTACAACGAAAACACTGGACACTCTTTGCTTCATTCTGGACTGCGAAGTTTCTGACATCGTCAAGCACGATAAAAGCCAATAAGAAACCGCCATCGCATTCCTTACGGAATCCGATGGCGGTTTCTTTTCTAAAAATATCCGTCAAACATTTGAGAGCATTGACAAAACAATCATCTCCTATGTATGATAGTTCTGTTTTTGGAAAGGATGAAGCCTTATGGATCAAAATGCAATTCTCACCCGCCTGATGGCGCTGCCGGGGGAGATTGGTTTTTATTATGTTAACCTCATCAGCGGCGAGAGCTTCTCGCTGCGCGACTGGGAGCTGTTTGAATCGGCCAGTGTGATCAAGCTGCCGATGTTTGCCGCCATTATGAAATGGAGCTCGGAAGGCAAAGTGGATCTCAAGGAAAAGCTTGCCTTCACAGAAGATGACAAGTTCCCCTCCTGCGGCGCGCTGCAGTTCTTTCCCACACCGATGGAAGTCGAAATCGATACATTATGCAAACTAATGATCACCATCTCGGACAACACGGCGACCAATCTTCTGATCCGCCGGTTCGGGATGGAGGCGTTCAACGCCGAGTTTCGGCGCATGGGTCTGGTGAAGAGTCGGATCGAGCGGTATCTCTTTGACGCGGAGGCCTCTTCCCGCGGACTGGAAAACCGGGTCACACCGCGGGACATTGGCGTGCTGCTGGAAGACATTTACCGCCGCACCTTTGTAAGCGAGGACGTGAGCGCGTATATGGAGGATGTGCTGCTGCGGCAGCAGATCAAGCACAAGATCCGCGGGTACTTGCCGAAGAGCGTGCCCGCCGCGCACAAGACGGGCGAAGACAACGGCATTACAAACGACGTGGGCATCGTCTATGGCGAGAAGCCCTTCATCGTCTGCTGGCTGACAAACCACACTGACGTACCGGAGGCAGAGCGTGCCATCCGGGAAATCACACTGCAACTGTTGGAGGAAGCATGAAAACCATCACTGTCGGAAAAAACGACGCAGGTCAGCGGCTGGACCGCTTTGTAGGCAAGGCAGTTCCCCTGCTGCCGGACTCGCTGCTGCAGAAATATATCCGGCTCAAGCGAATCAAAGTCAACGGCAAGGGCGCCAAGCGGGACACCCGCGTGCAGGCCGGAGATGAGCTGAGTCTCTATATTAACGATGAATTTTTTGAAAAGCCGGCAGAGCACAATGCGCATCTCAAGATTGCAACGCCGAGACTGACGATCGTTTATGAGGACGAGAACATCCTGCTTGCCGACAAAAAGCCGGGCGTACTCTGTCACAGCGCAGGCGACTGGAGCTGGGACACGCTGATTGCAAATATTCAGGCACACCTTCGGCTCAAGGGGGAATGGGACCCGAAGGCGGAGAACAGCTTCGCCCCGGCTCTTTGCAACCGCATTGACCGGAACACCGGCGGCATCGTGATCGCGGCGAAAAACGCCGAGACGCTTCGGATTATGAACCAGAAAATCAAGGACCGGGAAATTGAAAAGTATTATCTCTGTGCCGTGCACGGTCACCCCCACCCACCTGCCGGACGGCTGGAAGGCTATCTTTTTAAGGACGCAGTGAAAAATCAGGTCTATGTGAAAAAGGCCGGTGAAAAGGGCGCGAAGACTGCCGTGACGGAGTATCGCACGATTAAAACCAAGGGCGCGCTCAGTCTGGTGGAATGCCGGCTCCTCACCGGGCGTACCCACCAGATCCGCGCGCAGATGGCGAACGCCGGATGGCCTCTGCTGGGCGACGGGAAATACGGCAAGGAGCGTGTAAACCGCTCCTATGGAGAAAAAGGCCAGAATCTCTACAGCTATAAGCTGGAATTCACCTTCCCCACCGACGCCGGAATTCTGGAATATCTGCGGGGCAAGGTCTTTCAGGTGGAAAGCGTGCCGTTCGTGGAAAAATATTTTCCCGGCGTACGCCTGAAGGAAGAAGGTTGAAAAATGGAAATGAACTATTGCATGCAGTGCGGCACGAAGCTGCACACAAAATATCATCCGCAGGAGGAAAAGGAAGTCCCCTACTGCGACCAGTGCGAGAGCTTCCGCTGGCCGGTATTCAACACAGCCTGCAGCATGATCGTGATGAACGAGGCAAAGGACCGCGTGGTGCTGATTCAGCAGTATAACCGCCCGTTTTATGTATTGGTTGCAGGTTATGTAAACCAAGGTGAGGACGCAGAGCACGCTGCTGCACGGGAGGTCATGGAGGAAATGGGGCTGACTGTAACGAGTGTTCACTTTAACCACAGCCACTACTTTGCACCGACAAACACACTGATGCTGAACTTCACAGTGACCGTAGCGGAGCATGATGCGCACCCCAACTACGAGGTGGATTCCTGGCGCTGGTTCACCATCGAAGAGGCCAGAGCCAACATCAAGCCCAACAGTCTCGCCCGGGATTTCCTCAACGGATATTTCACGGGTGTGTATCCCTTTTGATGATGGATTTTGAGACATTTCAGGCCAGATATGGTCTGACGCTCGACGAACAGCAGGCAGCAGCGGTACAGGCGCTTCACGGCCCGGTACTGCTGCTTGCTGTTCCCGGCAGCGGAAAGACGACCGTGCTAGTGAGCAGGCTCGGGTTTCTGCTGGAAAACGGCGTCGCGCCGGAGCAGATTCTCACCATGACCTACACTGTGGCGGCCACGGCAGACATGCGGGCACGGTTTGCCTCCTTCTTCGGAGATGAACGCGCAGCGCGCATGGAGTTTCGCACCATCAACGGTGTATGCGCCAGGATCATCCGGGACTATGAACAGATGAAGGGCACAAGGGCGTTTGATCTCATCACAGACGAGAGTCAGCTCAGCGCACTCGTCTCGGAGCTGTATCGAAACGCGCTGCAGGAGTTTCCCACAGAGAGCGATATCCGCGCCATGCGCACCAAAATCACCTATGTGAAGAACCAGATGTGCACGCCCGACGAGATTGAAGAAATCGGCAAAGAGCTCGAGGGCTTTCCACAGCTGTACCACGCCTATCAGCAGCGCATGAAGGCACGGAGCCGGATGGACTATGACGATCAGATGGTCTATGCGCTGGCCATTCTGCGGCGGTATCCGGAAATTCTCGAGGCTTGGCAGCGGCGGTATCCCTATCTCTGTGTGGATGAGGCGCAGGATACCTCGAAGATCCAGCACCGGATCATCGCACTGCTTGCCGGAAGAAACGGAAATCTCTTTATGGTGGGCGATGAGGACCAGAGCATTTATGGCTTTCGCGCGGCCTATCCCAAGGCGCTGGCACAGTTTGAGTCTGATCATCCGGGCGCAAGCGTCTTATTTCTGGAGCGCAACTACCGCTCCACACCGGAGATTGTTCAAAAAGCAGACGCTTTCATCCGGCACAATGCGCTGCGGCGAGAAAAGCACATGCAGCCCGTGCGCCCCTCCGGCGCTGCGGTGCGGCGCATCGAAACAGACAGCCGAATTCAGCAATATCACTATCTGCTGAAGGTCGCGGAAAGCTGTGACCGCGAGACGGCGGTTCTCTATCGCGACAATGACTGCGCGCTTCCTCTGATCGATCTGCTGGAACGGCGCGGTCTCCCCTATCGCACGCGGCAGCTGGACAGCAGTTTTTTCACGAGCCGGATTGTGCGCGATCTGGAAAACATGGTTCGCTTTGCGCAGGATCAGACGGACGGGCCGCGATTTCTGGAGATCTACTACAAGCTGAACACCTATCTCACAAAGCAGGAAGCGCAGACCGCTGTTCGGCAGTGTCCGGAGGACACATCGATTCTCGACTATCTCTGCGGCGCTGCATGGATGAACGGATATAAGCGCGGTCAGTGCAAGGCGCTGCGCACCCACATGGAGCATATGCTCTCCGAACGGGCGTCACAGGCGGTGTATCGTCTGGAAAAGTACATGGGCTACGGCGATTATCTGGAAAACCGCGGCTTCGGCACGCAAAAGCTCACCATTCTCATGGCGCTGGCGCTCAATGAGGATTCGCTGCTTTCGCTGCTGGACCGTCTGGAGGCGCTGCGCGAGCTGCTGAAAAACGGCGGCGGCACGCCGAATGCAGACTTCATTCTCTCCACCATTCATTCGAGCAAAGGTCTGGAATATGACCGGGTATTTCTGCTCGACGCAGTTCAGGGCGTTTTGCCCGCAGAGGACGCGCAGGACAATCCGGCTGTGATGGAGGAGGAACGCCAGCTGTTTTACGTCGGGATGACAAGAGCGAAAAATGAACTTTGCATTTTCGCGCCAAAAGGCGCAAACACGGCTGCACCATTTCCGGAGCTGGTGTTTCCGGAGTGTGCGCCGAAGAACGCAAAGCTGACCTTTACCGCGCCGGCTGCAATCCCATCCGTGGCAGCGGCAATGAAAGAGTATTTCCCCGGCACCCGCGTGCGGCACAAAAGCTTCGGGCGGGGCGAAGTGCGCTCCCGCCGGGGCGACTCTGCGATCATCCGGTTCGCGGACGGAAGCGAACACACGCTGCTGCTGAGCGTATGTATTGCGCAGGGAATCATAAAGCTCGAACCATAACAAAAAGCAGAGTATCTGTTCGATACTCTGCTTTTTGCTGTTGTTCTTTATCCGCCTGTCTCCAGACGATACAGGAAGGTGACAATCTGCGCGCGTGTACAAATCGTGTCCGGAGAGAAATGCGTTGCATCCATACCGCTGGTGATCTTATGCTCAACCGCCCACTGAACGGACTGCGCGTAATACTGCCAGCTCTCCACATCCACGAAGGGAGAATCGCTGCGTGCAGGCGGTGTGCTCCCCGCAGAACGATGCAGGAACGTGACGACCATGCCGCGCGTCACCGGCGCGTTGGGAGAGAAGGTCGTGGCACTGCTGCCGCGGGTGATGCCCTTCTCCACTGCCCAAAGAACCGCCTTGTAATAATAGGCGCTGGAATCGGAGACATCGGTAAAGGGCGATTTTGTCTGCGTTGGTTCCGGGCAGCCCTTGGCGCGCCAGAGGAATGTGACCATCTGACCGCGGGTGCACTGCGCACTCGGGGAGAAACGGTTTTCACCGGTTCCCTGCGTCACGTTTGCACCGACGGCCCAATTAACCGCCGCAGCATACCATGCGCTTTCCGGCACATCTACAAACATGACGCCTTCTGTCGTCACCTTCAGGCTTTCGGAATTGTGCGGCGCCCAATAAGTACGGTCCGTAGAGCCGTCGAGCCGCTTGGCGGTGTCCTTCACAGTGGCATAGGGACGAACGCGGAAAGAATAATCTGTGCCGGGCGCAAGGGACGAGACCGTGTAGGTCAGATCCGCTGTGTCGCCCAGACGCTTCCAGGTATCGCCGGTCTGCTGATAGACGGCATAACGCTCCGCGCCGGCCGCCCGGCTCCAGGAGAATGTGACAGCAGAGCTCGTGATTTTCGTGAGGGTAAGGCTCTTGACATCAGCCGGACGGATCTCAAAATTCACCGTCACCGTACCATAGCAGCTGTCCACACCGGTCACAATCGCGGAGGCGACTCCCAGATTCACATTGTTGGAATATTTCACCGTATAGTCCTTGCTGGACATCGTATACCCCGTTGACGTCTGAACCGTAATGGAGGGAGTGAGCGCAGCGCCGGTATAAAATCCGTAGCGATATTCCGGCTCAACCGTCATATCCGCAAGATTCTCCGCCTTCCAGCCGCACGCTATGGTGTGGTGACCCGCATCATAATGGATGTTCTTGCAGCGGTGACTTGCATCAAAATCATGGCCGGAGGCAGCTACCTCGATCCCCAGAGAATATGTTTCGAGGCATTCGGTGCACCAGCCCATACGCACACCGGGCTGCGTGCAGGTTTCCGTGCTGAAGGCCACAACCTGATGAACGCGTCCGTCCTCACCGGCATGATAAGGTTCATCTTTAACACTGAACCAGCCTTTGCGAAGATACCCGCCCTCCAGATAAACGCGCCCGGAATCGATTGAGGCAAAGCCGGTATATCTGCTCTCTGTGGCCAGAACTGCCTGACCGCAGCGGTCACAGATCAGGGTTTTTGCCGCAGAATCATAATGAGAAGTTTTGCTGAACAAATGTCCCTGACTGGTGCACAAAGAATCGTACATGTCGCAGCGGTCAATTTCCGTTCTGTCCGAATCGTAGGCATAAACACTAAAACTATCCTCCGTCGCTTCGACGTAAAGGTAAACACCGTTCAGATCATCCCGCAGGACAGATCCCTCCGGCATTGTCTGTGTAACCGCTTGATGATGAGCGCCGGCAGAACCGCAATTATAATAAACCACACCGTCATCGCGATAGAAAGTGTGACCTGTCTTCTCCGAGCTCTCCGCTTTAACGCCGCTCTTCAACGCAGGCGTGCGGGAATAGACATCGTCATGACCCGAGAACACGAACGAGATTCCGGCCTTCTCCAACGCTTGGGGGAAAACCGAAGAAATCGCCGTACTGTCAGAGCAGGCGGAATACACCGGCTGGTGCATCACAAGCACCTTCCAGCGGCAGGAGGAACGGGAAGCGTCTTTCACAAGCCACTCAAGATCGGCACTGTAATCCTGATTTTCACGGTAAGGGAATACAGCGTAGTACACAACGCCGATCTCCATCGAGAAGCAGCCCTCCGGCTGACCGGTAATGCTGTGGAAGGCGTTTCCGCCATCTGAGAGATCCTTCTCCCCGGGCGCGAAAAGCATGCTCGCCGAGGTGTAGAGCAAGTCAACTTTTGAAAAGAACGAAAACCATTCATCGTGCGAATCGGGGTCAGAAACCAGATCTCCTGTGAACACACCATAAGGCACTTGAAGGAGATTCGCATTCTCGCCCAGAGTGAACTCCTCTTTCGGAACATCGGCCATATTGCCTATGACAAAGAAACTGGTGTAATCCGGAAGATCATAATCAGCATCACGCACATGAATTACACGCGAGTCAGACCAGTCGCTGCCCTGATAGTAGGTCTGCAATCTGTAGTCACGATCCGGCTCAAGCCCAGTCAGCGAGATGCGGTTGACCTGCACCATCAGAGAGCCCAGCGGAATGCGGCTATAATCCGCTCTGTATACCTCGTCATTCTCAGGCCCGCCGACGATTCCGAAGCGATAAAAAACATCATCATACAAACCGGAAAGCCACACAATGTTCCTGCTCCCCGGATCACCGGAGACTGGGAGAAAGATCTTCGAAGAATTCGCGTCAGGACCGGAATAGTCCCGCACCCGAACCTGCACAGGGAAGGAAGTGCCAACACCCTCCTTCTCGGCATAGACCGTGAATGTGCCGGCAGTTTTGTAGTAGCTTGCGGGAATTGTGAGTCTGCCGCTCCAGTTGGTACGACCAATCCATGTGCCGTCATCGAGATAAATATTGGCATCCCGCATTGGGCTGTGGTCCCGGTCTTTCACCAGAAAGCTCGGACTGATTGACATGATTGTAGCCAGATCATTGGCCACAAGGATCAGCGGCGCGTCTACCGGGACAGACTGCTCTTCGAGCGTGAAGCCCTCCAGATAGTTCGGCGTGTCTGTACGGCGGGTGTCGGCCCACAAGCCGGGAACACTGTACCGGAGCACTGTTCCTTCGGGCGTTTCGCGGTCTATGGAAACGGAAACGACGGCCGCGTCACGCTCACCGGTGAGATTCACATTGGTCTTTACGCAAAACCGCAGCAGTCCTGTCGTCTTGTCATAGGACTCGGAGCCTGCGACGAGGGAAAAGCCCTGCCCTGCCTCCACTGAACACGCAGGCGTATATGCCGGATCCATCCGGATACAGACGTTCAGCGTATTCAGATAAGTGGCGTCAGACGTGCGCACTGTGAGCTTGAGCGTGCTGCCGAGAGGCGCATAACTTTGATCCGCAATAACAGAATAATTGGGCGTGACGATATAGCTGCCGGAAACCTGAATCGTATAGGTCATTTCGCTCTCGTTTCCGTCGCGGTCCCGGGCAAGCGCACGCAGAATATGTCTGCCGTTGGGGAGCGTGACACTCACTGAGAGGCTGCAGTCAGCTTCATCAGCCGCGGCCTCGCTCATAAGCCGCTCATCGACATAGATCGCGCAGGCTTCGAGATCCACGCCGGAAGGCGCTGCCCCGCTCTCTCCTGCTTCGTCCGCAAACGCAAAATGCAGCACCGCAGCGTTATAGGCGATCGTCATGCCGTCCGTAAGCGCAGAGGCTGTCTCGGAATCTGCCGGACGCACCTGCGCCACGGCAATGAACGGCGCATCATGCTCCGGCTCAGACGGCGTGACCTCTGTCTGAGGCGCCGGGGCCTCAGGCTCGGTTTCGGCATCCAGCGGAACGGCCGCGGCAAAGCACTGCAGCGTCATAAGAAACACCAGCAGCATGGAGATCAAAAAGCGAACGGTTCTTTTCATAAACTGCTCCTTTCTCCGGAAAAATAAAACGCTTAATTTCTATTTCTATTTTATATTGGTCGCCGGAGAAAGTCAAATTGTTCCCGCTTCAAACGCCGCTCTCACCATAGTTTCCGAGCACACGAGCGGACGGATCGTCCACATCGCAGCCCTGCCACGTCTTGTTCGGCATCCAGTAATCGACGATCATATGCGCCTGACCGGGATAGAAGGACTCAAACAGCTCTCGATACAGCAGGCTCTCCTTGGTGAAGGGCCGGCAGTAGTCATATTTCCGGGAAAGCGTTTCAAACGACTCATCCGTATATTTCTGCTCGGCATACGCCTTCAGATCGTCCACCATGGAATGACCGACCGCGTCAGAAAACGCCGCCTTCTCGCGCATGAGAATCTCATGCGGCAGCCAGTCGCCCTCAAAGGCGTGGCGCAGGAGGTACTTTCCTTTTCCATAGACGTTCATCTTCTTCGCCGGATCGATGGACATGACATACTGCACGAAGTCGAGATCACCGAAAGGGACTCTCGCTTCGAGACTGTTGACGCTGATGCAGCGGTCTGCGCGCAGCACATCATACATATGAAGCTCCCGGATACGCTTGGCAGACTCCGCCTGAAACGCCTCAGGATTCGGGGCATAATCGGTGTATTTATAACCGAAGAGCTCGTCAGAGATTTCTCCCGTGAGCAGCACACGGAGATCCGTCTGCTGATGGATCGCCTTACAGACCAGATACATACCGATGCTGGCGCGGATGGTCGTAATATCCCATGTGGCGAGCAGCTTCACCACCTCAGGCAGAGCCGATATCACGTCCTCCGGCGTGATGATAACCTCGGTGTGGTCACTGCCGAGATAGTCCGCCACCTGACGGGCATATTTCAGGTCAATCGCGTCTGCCGCCATGCCGATGGCAAAGGTGCGGATCGGCTTTTTCAGCAAACGGGCGGAGATGGCGCAAACCAGGCTGCTGTCGAGCCCGCCGGAGAGGAGAAAGCCGAGCGGCGCATCGGCATCGAGACGCTTTTCCACACCGGCAACCAGCTTTTCGCGGATTGTCGCGCAGACAGTCTCCAGATCGTCATGGGAAACGGCTTCCACTGCGGTCATGTCTCGATAGCAGACAAACTCGCCATCGGCGTAATAGTGACCGGGAGGAAACGGGAAAATTTTCGAAACGAGATCGATCAGGTTTTTCGGCTCGCTGGCAAAGACGATGGCGCCGTCCGGGTCATAGCCATAATACAGCGGGCGGATTCCGATGGGGTCGCGGGCGGCAATGAGCCTGCGCGTCTCACCGTCATAGAGAATCAGCGCAAACTCCGCGTCGAGCATGGAAAACATTTCGAGTCCGTGGCGTTCATAGAGCGGCAGAAGCACCTCGCAGTCTGACTGACTGCGAAACTTCACACCCTGCTGCTCCAGCGCCTCGCGAATGGGACGAAAGCCATAAATCTCTCCGTTGCAGACCACGGCGCTGCGTCCGCGGACAAAGGGCTGCATTCCTTCCGGATGAAGGCCCATAATAGCAAGCCGGTGAAAGCCCAGAACAGCAGGACCAAAGCGGCGGATTGCGGTCGCGTCAGGCCCGCGGGAAAAGGTGGCGTCGAAGGCGCGGGCAAGATCATCCTCATGAATGGCAGTACCGAGATAACCGATGATAGAACACATTTTCAATTCCTCCTGAAAAAATAAAGATGCTCAGCTTTCGGAATAGGACGAAAGCTGAGCATCGTGGTGCCACCTATTTTTGCGTTTTGATCCGACAGCGCTCTGCCGGAAGGAAACGCCTCTTGCGGGATCTGACAATCCCTGCCCGGATCACGCTGGGCGGGCGGCGGGCCCTACTGAGAGTCTCCCCTGTTCAGGCTGCGGCTCGGAAGGGTTCTTCGCGCAGTCTCTGCCGCGCGCCTTTCACCAATGGCGCGCTCTCTGTGGGTGAGTGTCTGCGTTACTTTTCTTCTTCAATGCCTTTGTATGATATGAAGTTTTCTCCTGGTTATTTGACGCTGAACAGCAGGTCGCCGTAGCTCGGGAAGGGCCAGACATCAGACGGCGTCATGGTCTCGAGCTGGTCAACACTGATGCGCAGCTCCTGCATGGCGGTAAAGACGCTGTCACGGTAATAGTCGGCGAGCGCCTGACTGCCCTGCACGCTCTTGGCGCCGAAGAGGGCGGCGTCAAGATTCTTGGTCTTGCGGAAGGCGTCAGACAGCAGGCCGGACATCTCCGCGATCTGCTCCTGCTCAAAAGCGCAGGTGGCGCTGGTGGTGAGACTCTGCACGGCAAGCGCCGTTTCGGTCAGCTCATGAATATAGCGGCTGACGGCGGGAAGGATATAGCGGCGGGACATGTCAATCATGGTCAGCGCCTCAATGTTCAGCACCTTGCAGTAATGCTCAAGGTGGATCTCATAGCGGGCTTCCATCTCCGTTTTGGTATAGACCCTGTGGCGCGTGAAAAGCTCGACATTTTTCTCTGCCACATAATACGGCAGCGCCTCGGGCGTGGTGCGAAGATTCAGCAAACCGCGGCGCTCTGCCTCCTCTACCCAGGAGTCGTCATAGCCGTTGCCGTTGAAGATAATGCGCTTGTGGTCGCGGATAACGCGGCGAATCAGATTCTGAAGATCCGTCTCAAAGTCCTCGCTGCCCTCAAGCTCATCGGCATACTGACGCAAGGACTCAGCCACAGCGGTGTTGAGCACGACATTGACGCCGGAAATGGACGCGCTGGAGCCCGGCGCGCGGAACTCAAACTTGTTGCCCGTGAAGGCAAAGGGGCTGGTGCGGTTGCGGTCCGTCGTGTCCTTGGGGAAGCGCGGCAGAGCATGCACGCCGATCTTGAGCTGCTCGCGCTCCTTGCCGACATAGGCAGTGCCACTCTCGATCGCCTCAAGGATTTCCTCCAGCTCCGTGCCGACAAAGACAGACATGATGGCCGGAGGCGCCTCGCTCGCGCCGAGCCGGTGATCGTTTCCGGCGGAGGCAACGCTGATGCGCAGCATATCCTGATAATCATCCACAGCCTGGATGACCGCGCAGAGGCTCAGCAGAAACAGCGCGTTCTGCGCCGGGGTATCGCCGGGATCAAGGAAGTTGATGCCGGTGTCGGTGCTGAGCGACCAGTTATTGTGCTTGCCGGAGCCGTTGACGCCGGCGAAGGGCTTCTCATGCAGGAGGCAAACCATTCCATGACGTGCCGCGATGCGCTGCATGGTCTCCATGGTAATCTGATTGTGGTCAGCCGCCAGGTTGCCGGTGGTAAAGATGGGCGCAAGCTCATGCTGCGCAGGCGCAACCTCATTGTGCTCGGTTTTGGCGAGCACGCCGAGTTTCCAGAGCTCCTCGTTCAGGTCATTCATGAACGCCTGCACGCGGGGCTTAATGATGCCGAAATAGTGGTCGTCCAGTTCCTGACCCTTGGGGGGCTTGGCACCGAACAGCGTGCGGCCGGTATAGATGAGATCCTGGCGCTGATTGAACACGCTTTTATCAATGAGGAAATACTCCTGCTCCGGACCGACCGTGGTGTTCAAGCGCTTGACGTCATTCATGCCGAAGAGCTTCACGATGCGCATACCCTCACGGTTGAGCGCATCCACGCTGCGCAGCAGCTGCGTTTTCTTATCAAGCGCCTCGCCGCCGAAGGAGCAGAATGCCGTCGGAATGCAGAGGACATTCTCTTTAATAAACGCATAGCTCGTCGGGTCCCAGGCAGTGTAGCCTCTGGCCTCGAAGGTAGCACGCAGACCGCCGGACGGAAAGCTGGAGGCATCCGGCTCGCCGCGAACAAGCTCCTTGCCGGAAAACTCCATGATCACGCCGCCGTTATCCGTGGGGGAAATGAAGCTGTCGTGCTTCTCTGCGGTGACGCCGGTCATCGGCTGGAACCAGTGAGTAAAGTGCGTGCAGCCCTTTTCAATGGCCCAGTCCTTCATGGCGTTGGCCACAATGCGCGCCGCCTCGTCATCCAGACGCTTGCCGGTCTGAATCGTGCGCTGCACCTGGCGGTAGGTCTCCTTTGGCAAACGCTCTTTCATGACAGCATCGCCAAACACGTTGGAGCCGAAAATCTCTGAGATCTTAGCCATATCGATTTCCCCTTTACAGAAAGATTACAACAACAAAAAGCGGCAGTGGTGCCAGAGAATCCTATCTCCGCGACGCCATTGCCGTTTCAATGGGGTCACTTTACTACCAATCGAAAAAGTTGTCAAGCCCTGATGTTCAAAAAAATTTATGACATCGATCAGTTTATCAAAATTGACGAAAAATCGAATGATTTTAGCTTCCATTTTTTGCTTGACAGGCAATGATTGGAAGTGGTACAATCTCAGCGTATTTTTTGAAGCGCCTTTGCGTAATTTTATATTGATTTTTCGTGTGTTTCAGCGTTCACGATGACCAGGGGGAAAGTGCCCCTTAGCGGCATCGGAGAACGCTGTTTTTCTATTTTGTCGACAAACATACGGCACTCTCTCCGCAGAGAATCAGAAAGGAGGCGGCAGAGCTGAAAACGGTAAATGAACCAATGCACATACTTCTGATCTCAGCAGATCAGGAGCTGACCAGGCGGCTGACCGCGCTGCTGCCCGAAGCGATCGGTGCGGTGCATCTCGCCGCAAGCGCCCGCGAGGCAATCGCGCTGCTGGAGCGGGGCGACGCGGAGCTTGCAATCGCGGCAGAGCCCATCCCGGGCGACACGGATCAGGCGCTTCTGCCCACGCTGCTGCGGGAGGAAAGGCTCTGTCTGCTCGTGATGACAAAGTCTCTCCCCCGCCCTGCGCTGACGGCGCGCGGTGTGCTCACACTCTCCCCGGACGCGCCGGACGCGCTGATTGCGCAGGCGCTGGAGCTGCTATGCGCGGCGCGGCAGAAGCTGCGGCGGATGGAGACGAAAGCAGAGAAGCTGGAGGCGCGTGTGGAGGATCTGAAGGTCATCAACCGCGCAAAGTTTCTTCTCGTGCAGCAGCTGCGCATGACCGAGGCAGAGGCGCACCGCTACATTGAAAAGCAGGCCATGGACACCTGCAGAAAACGCAGAACCATCGCGGAAAACATCATCCGAACCTACGAGGCGTAAATTTGAAAGGCGGAAGAACATGGCAACGAAGTACATTTTTGTGACCGGCGGCGTCGTCTCCGGTCTGGGCAAGGGCATTACCGCAGCTTCGCTCGGCAGGCTGCTCAAGGCCAGAGGCCTGAAGGTCGCCGCGCAGAAGCTTGACCCATATATCAATGTAGACCCCGGTACGATGAGTCCCTATCAGCACGGTGAGGTCTATGTGACGGAGGATGGGGCCGAAACGGACCTCGACCTTGGACATTATGAACGATTTATTGATGAGGACCTAAATAAATATTCCAATTTGACGACCGGTAAGGTATACTGGAATGTGCTGAACAAGGAGCGGCGAGGAGAGTATCTGGGCGAAACGGTGCAGGTAATCCCCCACGTGACAAATGAGATCAAGGAATTCATCTACTCCGTCGGCCGAAAGACCGGCGCAGACGTGGTGATTTCCGAGATCGGCGGAACCACGGGCGACATCGAAAGCCAGCCGTTTCTGGAGGCCGCGCGTCAGGTCGGTCTGGAGGCCGGGCGGGAAAACACGCTCTTTATCCATGTGACGCTGGTGCCCTATCTGCACGGCAGCGAGGAGCACAAGACGAAGCCGACGCAGCATTCGGTCAAGGAATTGCAGGGCATGGGCATCTCGCCGAACATCATCGTGCTGCGCTGCGATGAGCCGCTCGAAGCGTCCATTTTCCAGAAGATCAGTCTGTTCTGTAACGTGAAGCCGGACTGCGTGATTGAAAACCGGACGCTGCCGGTGCTCTATGAAGCGCCAATCATGCTCGAGCAGAGCCGGTTTTCCGAAATCGTCTGCCGGGAGCTCGGCATCACGGCCCCGCAGCCGGATCTCGCGGAATGGAATGAAATGCTCCGGCGCGTACACTGCGCAGACTCGAAGGTGACCATTGCGCTGGTCGGCAAATATGTGCAGCTGCACGACGCCTATCTCTCCGTGGCAGAGGCGCTGCGTCATGCGGGCTACGCCCGCGGCACAAGCGTAGAGATCCGATGGATCGACAGCGAGACGATCACACGGCAGAACATTGCCGAGACGCTCTCCGGCTGCAGCGGCGTAATCGTGCCCGGCGGCTTCGGGCCTCGCGGCATTGAGGGCATGATTGTCACCGCGCAGTACGCCCGGGAGAATGGTCTTCCCTATCTCGGCATCTGTCTCGGCATGCAGATCGCAGTGATCGAATATGCCAGAAATGTCTGCGGTCTGACCGGCGCGGATTCCCGGGAGTTTGACGAAAACGCCGCCGACCGCGTGATTGACTTCATGCCGGATCAGAGTGACGAGGTGAACAAAGGCGGAACGCTTCGTCTGGGCGCCTATCCCTGCGTGATCGCGGCAGGCACCCGTATGGCACAGTGCTACGGGCGCGACGAGATCTCCGAGCGCCACCGCCACCGCTATGAATTCAACAACGACTACCGCGAGACGCTCTCGAGCGCGGGACTGACGCTCAGCGGCACCAGCCCGGACGGACGCATTGTGGAGACCGTTGAGGCGCCGAATCACCCCTTCTTTGTAGGCATTCAGTTCCATCCGGAGTTCAAAAGCAGGCCCAACCGGCCGCATCCGCTCTTTCTGGGGCTCATTGATGCGGCGATGAAGCAGTAATAAACAGAGAAGCGGCATTCCGCTGCTTCCTGCAGAAAGGAATATCAGCCACATGCACGACACCTATGTAAATCCCCTATGCGCCCGGTATGCCGGAAAAGAGATGCAGCGTCTGTTTTCAGACGACACAAAGTTCTCCACCTGGCGGCGGCTCTGGATTGCTCTGGCAGAGAGCGAGCAGGAGCTGGGACTTCCCATTACAGACGAGCAGATCGCGCAGATGAAGGAGCACATTACAGACATTGACTATGAATTCGCCGCTGCGCGCGAGCACGAGGTGCGCCACGACGTGATGGCCCATGTGCTCACCTTCGGCGAATGCTGCCCTGCAGCAAAGCCGATCATCCATCTGGGCGCGACAAGCTGCTACGTGGGAGACAACACGGACATCCTGCTCATGCGGAAAGGGCTGGAGCTGGTGCGCGGCATGATGGTGAACGTACTCTCGGCGCTGGCCGACTTCGCTGAGGCACACAAGGCGCTGCCCACGCTGGCCTATACGCACTTTCAGGCGGCGCAGCCCACCACCATGGGCAAGCGCGCGACGCTCTGGATGCAGGATCTGCTGATGGATCTGGAGCAGCTGAACTTCCAGCTGGAGCATCTGCGGCTGCTCGGCTGCAAGGGTACAACCGGCACGGGCGCAAGCTTCCTCGCGCTGTTTGACGGCGACAGCGCCAAGGTCGTGGAGCTGGAAAAGAAGATCTGTGAGAAGATGGGCATGCCCGGGGCTTATCCCGTGAGCGGCCAGACCTACAGCCGGAAGGTGGACTATCAGGTGCTGCAGGCGCTCGCCGGCGTGGCGCAGAGTGCGGCGAAGTTCTCCAATGACATTCGCCTGCTGAGCCATCTCAAGGTCGTGGACGAGCCCTTTGAGTCTGGTCAGATCGGCTCCTCCGCCATGGCATACAAAAGAAACCCCATGCGCTCGGAGCGCATCGCATCTCTGGCGCGCTATGTCGTGAGCGACGTGCAGAACGCGGCCATGACCGCCTCCACGCAGTGGTTTGAGCGGACGCTTGACGACTCGGCCAACCGGAGAATCAGCATTCCGGAGGCATTTCTCGCTGTGGACGGCATTCTCAACCTCTATCTCAACATCATCCGAGGCATGACGGTCTATCCCAAGATGGCTGAAAAGCTGCTGCGCGACGAGCTGCCCTTCATGGCGACGGAGAACATTCTCATGTACTGTGTGAAAGAAAAGGGCGGCGACCGTCAGGCGCTGCACGAGGCCATCCGGCAGCACAGCGTGGCCGCGGCAAAGGAAGTAAAGCTCAACGGCAAGCCGAACGATCTCTTCGACCGGATTCTGGCCGATCCCGTGTTCGGTTTGACGGAGGAAGAGCTTCACACCGTGAGCGATCCGCTGAAGTTCACCGGCATGGCCGTGGAGCAGACGGAGACCTTCCTGCGCGAGCATGTAAAGCCCGTGCTGGAGACTTATCAGGAGAGTTTGGGACAGGAGGCCGTGGTCACGGTCTGAGCATTCAGGAGGCGGAAAGCAATGTTAACTTCCATTGTAGGCATCAACTGGGGCGATGAGGGCAAGGGCCGCATGGTGGATCTGCTCAGTCAGAAATACGACGTGGTCGTTCGCTATCAGGGCGGCAACAACGCCGGACACACTGTGATCAACGAGCGCGGCAAATTCGTATTAAATCTACTGCCCTCCGGCATACTCAGAGACGAGACTGTGAACGTGATGGGGCCGGGCATGGTCATCGACACGGAGCATCTTTATAACGAAATTCAGCGCATCCGCGAGGGCGGCATCCACGTGACGCCGAAGCATCTGAAAATCAGCGACAAGGCCTGCATCTGCATGCCCTATCACAAGCTGCTCGACTGTCTCGAGGAGGATCGTCTGGCGGACAAGAAGTTCGGCTCCACCCGCCGCGGTATCTCCCCTGCCTATTCGGACAAATATATGAAAAAGTCGCTGCGTATGGGCGATCTCATGGACAGAGACGCACTGCGCGAGCGGCTGGCAGATATCATTGAGTGGAAAAATCTCTTCGTCGTCAACGGTTACGGTCACGCGCCGATCGAGCTTGACGAGATGATGGACTGGATTGACGCCTACGCCATGCCCTTCCGGGACTATGTCTGCGACACGACGGACTTTCTGCACGGCGCAATTGAGGACAACAAATCCGTCCTCTTTGAGGCTCAGCTCGGCGCGCTGCGCGATATCGACTACGGTATTTATCCCTACACCTCCGGCTCGAGCACCATCGCTGCCTATGCCACGCTGGGCGCGGGAATTCCGGATGTGAAGCTCGACAACGTAATCGGCATCATGAAGGCCTATTCCAGCTGTGTGGGAGAAGGTCCCTTCACCTGCGAAATGTTCGGAGACGAGGCCGACGCGCTGCGCGAGGCGGGCGGCGAATACGGCGCAGCGACGGGCAGACCCCGGCGCGTGGGCGGCTTCGACGTGGTGGCCTCCCGCTACGGCGTGAAAATGCAGGGCTGCAGCAGCATCGCGCTGACGAAAATGGACGTTCTGAGCTATATGGAGAAAATCCCCGTTTGCGTAGCCTACGAAATTGACGGTGTCCGCACTGACCGCTTCCCCATCGGCGTACCGCTGAATAAGGCAAAGCCCGTGTATGAGTATCTGCCCGGCTTCCACTGCGACATTTCCGGCTGCCGGAAGGCAGAGGATCTGCCGAAAGAGGCCATGGACTACGTCCGCTATCTGGAGTGGGCTGTTGGCTGCCGAATCAAATATGTGTCCGTCGGCGCGGACCGCGACGCTTACATCAAGCTGTTTTAACCAGACAGAAAATGCCTGACGCATTAAAGTCAATGCGTCAGGCATTTTTATTCAGCCTTGTGGGTGTGATAGGTGCTCACAGCCTCGACCTCGTTGGAAATCTCATTGCCCTCCCAGTCGAAAACATGGCGATATGTGATGGTGACCATGTCCCTCTGGACGTATTCCAGATTCACATAGGAGTGATCCACATCGGTTCCCCAGATCTCCACGGTGAGCAGACCGTCCTGCACATAGGCGTGGATGACAATGGGGAACGTGCGGTTATTCTCAAACCGGAAGTCCGGCGCGCCCCAGCTGACCGTGGCATCCATGCCGGGCTCAATGTAGCCCACAGAGAAATAATGGTTCGTGCGCTCAAGAATGTGCAGGTTTGCCTTCATCGCACACCAGTAGAGCGTGGAGGATACCTGGCAGATGCCGCCGCCCACCTCCTGCACGACCTGCCCCTCCGAATAGGCTCCGGCTTCGAGGAAGCCCGCCTCCATCGTGCGCTGACCGAGCGTCTCATTATAAGACAGGCTGTCACCGGGGTAAAGGACAATATCGTTGATCTTCGAGGCCGCGAGGGAGACGTTATTCACACGGTTATAGCTGCTGCCGGAGAGAGACGTGGATTTATACGCCAGCAGATCACAGTAGAGACCGGGCACATCGGCTTTGTGGAAAGCGGCATCCGTGATGACAGCGGGAATCTCCACCTCTTCTCCCGGCATTGCCTCGTCCCAGAGGCGCTGCGCCTCGGTCACGTCAAACTCCACACCGGGTTTTGCCTCAATGATCTCGCCGGATTCGTTATCATAATATGCGTTCACCGGAGCGCCACAGATCTGATCGTGCAGCTGCTGCAGATCCATCTCCTTCGCCTCTGCCTCAGCAGCGGGCTTGGGGACACAGTCGAGCGTGCGCTCATACGCCTCCAGCGCGTCGAGAATCTGCTGATAGACCGTGTCTGCGTCCGCCAGAAGCAGCTCGCCGCCCTTCGTCAGCCGGACGACCTGATTTTCCAGATCATACTGCAGATTGCCGCCGGACATGATCTGATTTGCGATCTGCACCTGATCGTCCACCTTGGCGCGCAGCGCCTCCTCATAGACCGGCACATGCAGCGCTTTGCCTGCATCATGGCCGAAGAGCGCACCGCCGAGATAGCGAAAGAAGTTTGAGAAGAGATTGCCGTCGCGCCCGTAATTCCAGGCAGCCTCTGCCGCTGTGCGGGCGTCGGTCGTCCAGCCGGAGGTTCCGGCGGAAACCGTCATGGTACGGTCGGCAGGCAGGGTAACCGTGATTGCCACAGCGTTCGGATCGGTCCAGCCCGCCTGACGGAGCTTCGCGGTGGTCTGCGCCACAGTCAGACCAGAGACATTCTCCCCCTGCACATGAACACCGGGGAACACCGTCTGCCTATTGGCAACGAGAAAGGCGCCGCCCAGCATGAGCAAAAACAGCACCAGAACAGAGAGACCGAGAATCAGCCATCCCCTCGCCTGCAGGCGGGGAAAGTGAAAGCGGTGCGCCGGCGCTGCCGCAGGCGCCTTGCTCGCAGCGGGGCCAGCAGATACTGCCGGCGCAGGCCCTCCGGAATATATGGATTTGGAACTGATAATACGCAAGAAATTGTTCGCCCCTTGACTCTTTTACTAACAGTATATTTTAGCAAACTCTGTCGTATTTGTAAATGTCAAAGGCGCTTAACTCTCACTGAATTTCGGAATATTTTTGAGCAAGATGGCAGAGCGTGGAAATTGCCATTCAGCATTATCCACGCTCTGTCATTTTTACTGAGCCAGCAGGGTCTCCATCTGCTGCGTATAGGATTCGATATTCGCGCCCTGAATCACATTGCCCACCAGTCTGCCCTCACTGTCAACAAAGAACGTCGTCGGAAATGCCTGCACGCGGAGTGCGGACTCCATACCGTCCCAGGGCAGAAGATTCCGATAGGTCACGCTGGCCTGCGCGAGAATGTCCTCCGCGTCCGCCCTTCCCTGCGCGTCGTTTCCGTCATAGAGCAGGCCGACGACAGCGATGTCCTTGTCGGCATACGTTTCGCTCAGCTGTTCCAGCTCCGGCATTTCGCGAACGCAGTAGACGCACCAGCTTGTCCAGACATTGACCATGGTATATGAATGCTCTGCGAAAAGCTCCGCACTACTGACGGCATTGCCGTCCATGTCTGTGGTCTCGAAGGAAATGACCTTCGTCTCCGTCGCGGCATCCGTTTCCGCCGGGACCGGGCGAATCTCTGTCTTCGCGCAGGCGGAGAGCAGCAGCGCCAGACAGAGCATCAGGGGAATCAAAAGCTTTTTCATGTGGTTCTCCTTTCCGGGGCTTTGCGCCCGGTCATTTTGAAATGCAGCGCGTTTTTCGGGCAGGCATGCACGCAGTCGCCGCAGCGGATGCATTCGGCGCTGTTGGGCGTCTGCGCGGGGTTCACCTGCATTTTGCAGACCTTTGCGCAGGCGCCGCAGTGAACGCAGGCTTCCGAGTCCAGTTCAAGGCGGAGGAAGCTGACGCGCTGAAACAGGGCATAAAACGCGCCGAGCGGACAAATATACTTGCAGAAAGGTCGGTGGACGAGCACAGAGAGCAGCAGAACAAAAACCAGAATGCCGAATTTCCACGCGTACAGCGCGTGCGCCGCACCGCGAATGCCCGCATCCAGCAGATAGAGCGGCACGCCGCCCTCCAGCATTCCGACCGGGCAGATCCACTTGCAGAAATAGGGCACGCTCAGGCCAAATTCGTCCCGCAGGATCGTGGGCAGGAGGATGACAAACACGAGCAAAAACATATATTTCAGCCGTCTCAAATGCTTGTCCAGCCGCTCGGGAACGGTGAGCTTCGGGCTCGGGATTTTATAGAGCAGCTCCTGAAGGAGTCCAAACAGGCACAGCCAGCCGCAGATGAAGCGTCCGAGCAGCACACCCAGCATTGCAAGCCAGCCCAGCACATAAAAGGCGAAGCGGGGTTTTCTGGCTGTGAGCATGGTCTGCAGCGCGCCGATGGGACAGGCGCCCAGCGCGCCGGGGCAGGCATAGCAGTTCATGCCCGGAACGCAGAAGCGCTTGAGCGCGCCGGAATAGATCTGCCCGGTGACAAAGCCGCTCAGATGCGCGTTCGTGATGAGCGCCCAGAGCGCCTGCACGCCCTTGCGCCGCCGGCGGTGTGATCTCAGATCAGCCAATGCCGCAGCACTCCAGACAGATGGCCGCCGCCTTTTGCAGCACATCCGCCGTCTCCCCGCGCAGCGCACCAAAAGCGCAGGACGCCAAAGCGAGCGCAAGGATACCCCAGCGCAGATATTCTTTGCTCCGTTCGTTCATGCCCTTCCCTCCTGCAGATGGGATTTGAGTCAGTATATCATAGGCAGAGGAAAAAAGCGAGGGGCTTTCAGACAGACAAAAGCGCCGGGCGACGCCCGGCGCTTTCGTTGTTTCGGGTTTTTACTTCATGTCACGGTAGAGGAATGTGACGATCTGACCGCGCGTGCAGGGGTTCGACGGACTGAACGTTGTCGCGGAGGTCCCGGCCGTGATTTCGTTCTTCACTGCCCAGAGAACAGCGTCCGTGTAATACTGTCCGGCGGGGACATCCGTGAACGGATTCTTCGTCGTTGCTGTGGGTCTGCCCTCGGCGCGCCAGAGGAAGGTCACGGTCTGCGCACGGGTGACCGTCGCAGCGGGGCTGAACGTCGTCGCGCTCGTGCCCGCCGTGATCTCATTTTCCACCGCCCAGAGGACAGCCTTGTAGAAGTAGTCGGAGCTCTTCACGTCTGTGAAGGGATTCTTTGTAAGCTTCGGCTCCGGGCAGCCTTTGGCACGCCACAGGAACGTGACCATCTGGCCGCGCGTGCAGGGATTCTCGGGCGAGAATGTCGTCGCGCTCGTGCCCGCCGTAATCTGCGGATCGTGGTTCACCGCCCAGAGGACAGGCTCATAGTAATACTGATCCTTGGAAACGTCCTTGAAGGGATTTGCCGCTGGGGCGGGAGAGGCCGTTGGCTTCGCAGTCGGCGCGGGAGACGCAGTCGGCTTCGCAGTCGGCGCGGGAGACGCAGTCGGCTTCGCAGTCGGCGCGGGAGACGCAGTCGGCTTCGCAGTCGGCGCG
>JAZQDI010000163.1:0-3522 GCA_045546715.1 Oscillospiraceae bacterium
TCACCTACCCCTGGGAGGCCCTGAAGGGCATCAAGGACTTCATCCTCGCGCTCGGTCCCACGCTGGGCGAGGATTATGAGGAAGTCTCCGAGCATGTCTGGGTGCATAAGACTGCCAAGGTATTTCCCTCCGCGTATCTCGGCGCGCCCTGCATCATCGGTCCTGAGACCGAGGTGCGTCACTGCGCGTTCATCCGCGGCAGCGCGCTCGTCGGCGCCAACTGCGTCGTGGGCAACTCCGTAGAGCTGAAAAATGTCATTCTCTTCGACCATGTGCAGACGCCGCACTATAACTATGTCGGCGACTCCATCCTCGGCTATTACTCCCACATGGGCGCGGGTTCCATCACGTCCAATGTGAAGTCCGACAAAAAGCTCGTCGTCGTGCACAACGGCACTGAGCATCTGGAGACCGGCGTGAAGAAATTCGGCGCCATGCTGGGCGACTATGTGGAAGTGGGCTGCAATGCAGTCTGCAATCCCGGCACGGTTATCGGCCGCCACTCCAATGTCTATCCCACCAGCTGTGTCCGCGGCGTCGTCCCGGAAAACAGCATTTTCAGAGACAATGGCGAGATCAGAGAAAAGAGGGCTGACTAATGGGCAAATATTTCGGAACTGACGGCTTCCGCGGCGAAGCCAATAAGACGCTGACCTTTGAGCATGCGATCCAGATCGGCCGTTTCCTCGGCTGGTACTACGGCGCCAAGCAGGGCAAGAAGGCGAAGATTGTCATCGGCAAGGACACCCGCCGTTCTTCCTACATGTTTGAGTATGCGCTCTGCACCGGTCTCGTTGCCAGCGGCGCGGACGCTTATATCATGCACGTGACCACCACGCCCAGCGTGGCCTATATCACCCGCGTGGATGATTTCGACTGCGGCATCATGATTTCTGCTTCTCACAACCCCTACTATGACAACGGCATCAAGCTCTTCAACGGACAGGGCGAGAAAATGCCCGAAGAGACCATTCTCGAGATCGAGGATTATATCGACGGCAAGCTCGATGTCCCCGTTGCCGAGCGCGACGCCATCGGCAGAACGGTCGATTATGTCTCCGGACGCAACCGCTACATCGGCCATCTCATTTCCATGAGCAAGTACGGCTTCAAGGACAAGAAGGTCGGTCTTGACGTTGCTAACGGCGCTTCCTGGCAGATCGCCAAGTCCGTCTTTGACGCGCTGGGCGCCAAGACCTATGTCATGAATGACAACCCCGACGGATATAACATCAACACCGACTGCGGCAGCACGCACATTGAGCATCTGCAGAAATTCGTTGTGGAGAACGGCCTGGACGTTGGCTTCGCCTATGACGGCGGCGCGGACCGCTGCCTTGCCGTGGACGAGAAGGGCAATGTCATTACCGGCGACCACACGCTCTATATCTACGGCCTTTATATGAAAGAGCGCGGCAAGCTGCTGAACAACAAGGTTGTCACCACCGTCATGTCCAACTTCGGCCTCTACAAGGCGCTGGACAAGGTCGGCATTGACTATGACAAGACCAAGGTCGGCGACAAGTATGTGTATGAAAATATGGTGCAGACCGGCAACCGCATCGGCGGCGAGCAGTCCGGCCACATCATTTTCTCGAAGTATGAGACCACCGGCGACGGCATTCTCACCTCCCTGAAGCTCATGGAGGTCATGCTGGCCCGCGGCAAGAGCATGAGCGAGCTCGCCGCTCCCGTGGTGTTCTATCCGCAGGTGCTGAAGAACGTCCGCGTCAAGTCCAAGCCCGAGGCGCAGAACGATCCGGATGTGCAGGCGGCTGTGGCCGCCGTGGCGGAGGAACTCGGCGACGAGGGACGCATCCTGGTCCGTGAATCCGGCACCGAGCCCGTCATCCGCGTGATGGTCGAGGCGGACACCGATGAGATCTGTGAAAAGTATGTGGATCAGGTCATCGAAGTCATCAAGTCCAAGGGTCACCTCGCGTAAACCACATTTCAATCAAAAGCAGCTCCTGTTTTCAGGAGTTGCTTTTTTCTTTGCGGCGATTATAATAGGGGATGCAAATCATAACCACCGGAGGAATTTTTCATATGGATATCAAGTCTTCGATTGCCGCGTCCTTTGACGAGGAGGTTTCCGCCCTGCAGGGCGTTCTGCGCATCAAGAGCGTGGAGAACCTCGGAGAGAACGGCACTGTGTTCGGGCAGGGCGTGGCTGACTGTCTGGACTATGTGCTCAAGCTGGGCGCATCCATGGGCTTTACTGCCCGCAATGTAGACGGCTATTGCGGCTATCTGGAATACGGCAGAGGGAAAGAGCTTGTCACGGTTCTGGGTCATCTGGACGTTGTTCCGGAGGGCGCGGGCTGGACGTATCCGCCCTATGCCGCCGAAATTCACGATGGAAAGATTTTTGCCCGCGGCGCCATCGACGACAAAGGGCCCATGATGGCTGCGCTCTATGCGCTCAAGGCCGTGAAGGATTCCGGCGCTGCTCTGAGCCGCCGCGTGCGCCTGCTCTTTGGTCTGAATGAGGAGACCGGCTGTGCGTGCATCAAGCACTATGTGGACAAAGGCGAGGAGCTGCCCGTCCTCGGCTTTACGCCGGACGGCGATTTCCCGATCATCCACGGGGAAAAGGGCATCTGCACCGTGCTGTACCACTATGATCTTCAGCCCGGCGCGAAGGCGATCCGCCGCTTTTTCGGCGGCTCTGCGCTCAACATGGTTTCTGCCGCCGCCACCGCGGATCTCGATTGGCCGGAGCAGGAGAGAACACAGGTGCTTCTGCGCCATGCCGAGGGGATCACTGTCGCGGAGACAGAGACCGGGCTTCGCGTCACGGCGGTCGGCCGCAGCGCCCACGGCAGCAAGCCGGAGCTTGGCGTCAGTGCCATCACGCGTCTGGCAGCTTTCCTTGCGCAGCTGCCTCTGGAGGAAAACTCCCGCGCCTTTGCCAAGTCCGTGGCTGTGCTCTATGCGCAGAATACGATCGGCGAGGCGCTGGGCATTGACCTGCGCGACGAGGTTTCCGGCCCCATGGTCGTCAATCTCGGCACGGCTGCCACAGAGGGGAACACCGTCACGCTCGGCGTCAATCTCCGTGTGCCGGTTACGTTCGGCGCGGCTGATTTCCACGAAACGATGAAATCCTCTATGGCGAAGGCCGGCTTCCGCGAATCGGAGTTCCATTTCACGGAGCCGCTGTACGTTCCTGCCGAGAGCCCCCTAATCCAGAAGCTTCAGAAGGTCTATGAAGCCGAAACCGGAGACGAGGCCTTCCTCGAGGTCATCGGCGGCGGAACCTATGCCAAGACCATGCCCAACATCGTCGCGTTCGGGCCGATCTTCCCGGGCGAGAACTGCGTGGAGCACGAACCGGATGAGTTCATTGCGCTGGACAGTCTGAAGAAAATGACGGAGATCTATGCCTCCGCCATGGTAGAGCTCGCAAACGGCTGATCAAAGTCAAACAAAAAAGTCCACCGATCATTGTGTGGACTTTTTTGTTGTTTTGGGGGTTATTTTGCGAGCTTGTCAAAGCGCGCCATGATGGCGGCCATC